>JBJMWV010000169.1:0-7423 GCA_045809985.1 Chthoniobacterales bacterium
GACTGGGAAGAATCGCGGGTGAAATCAAAAATCCCGCTGGCCCTCGGCAAGGATGTCTACGGCAAGACGATCATCGCTGATCTCGCGCAAATGCCGCACCTGTTAGTCGCAGGCACGACGGGCTCGGGAAAAAGCGTGTGCATCAATTCGCTCATCGCGAGCATGCTCTACCGCTTCACGCCGGATGATCTGCGCTTCATCATGATCGATCCGAAAGTGGTGGAGATGCAGGTCTACAATGACTTGCCGCATCTGATCATCCCGGTCGTGACCGATCCGAAAAAGGTGCTGCTCGCGTTGCGGCACGTGATTCTCGAGATGGAGAATCGCTACAAGATTTTCGCGAAGAGCGGGGTGCGAAACATCACCAGCTTCAACGGGCGGCCGAAGAAGAAAACGCAAGCTGAGCTCGATCTCGAAGCGAAGGCGAACGGAAACGGCGCGGCCGAAGAAGAGAAGCCGCCGGTCGGTTCGGTCGAGGAGTACACGCAGAATCTGAACATCAAAGTTCCGCGCGACGACGAGCCGATCATTCCCGACAAGCTGCCTTACATCGTGGTGATTATCGACGAGCTCGCCGACTTGATGCAGACCGCGCCGGCCGATGTGGAAAGCGCGATCGCGCGCATCACGCAGATGGCGCGCGCAGCCGGCATTCACCTGATCGTGGCAACTCAGACACCGCGCGCAGACGTTATTACCGGCGTGATTAAGGCGAACATTCCGAGCCGCATCGCGTTTCAGGTCGCTTCGAAAATAGACAGCAGAGTCATCCTCGATGAGAACGGCGCGGATCGCTTGTTAGGCCAGGGCGACATGCTCTACCTGCCGCCAAGCACTTCACGGCTGATCCGCGCGCAGGGCGTGCTCGTCACGGATGATGAGATCCGCCGCTTGGTAGAATTCGTTTCCGCGCAAAGCCCGCCGTCCTACGATCTCGCGATTCACGAGAAGATCTCCAGCGGCGCAAGCGGCGACGAAGGTGAGGACGTGACAGAAGAAGACGAAGAGCTGGTTGAGAAATGTCTGGAGATCATTCGTCAGGAGAAGCGCGCCTCGACTTCGCTCCTCCAACGACGCCTGCGCCTCGGCTACACGCGGGCGGCGCGCATCGTTGATATTCTGGAGCAGCGCGGCATATTGGGTCCCGGCGAAGGCGCGAAGCCGCGCGAGATTCTCGTCGACCTCGACGCAGCGGTTTAGCCGGGCAACGGAACATCCATGGAAGGACTCGGCGAAAAGTTTCAGAAAGCGCGACTGGCGCGCAATCTCACGCTCGATGAAGCGGCGCGGATGACGAAGATTCGTCCGCAGAAACTCGCTGAGCTCGAAGCGGAGGATTTCTCGCACTTCCCGAGCCTTGCTTACGCGAAAGGCTTCCTGCTCATCTACGGCAAGTTCCTCAACGTCGACGTCAGCCCATATCTCGAAGCGTTCGAAACTTCCGAGACGATGACGGTCGACGGCTATTCCTATTTACAGGACAACCCAGTGCCGGCGCCGCGTCGGACAGAAGTCGTTAGGCGACGCGAGCCGAACGCGCAGCGTTCCTCGCTCATGCCGCTCGTGATCGGCGTGCTTGTCTTGATCGTGGGCTTCTGGGTCTTGAAGACGGTTATGGATTTGCGTCGGCTGAAGCCGGTCGAGCAGCGCACGACCGGCAACGCACCGCTCGCCGTCGCGACCGCGAGTCCATTGCCGACCGTAGCTGACGCGCCGATTGTCGCGCCGCGAGCGCTGCCCGCAGATTCGACACCGGCGCCGACTGCGGTCGCGGTGACGACGGCGACGCCGGAAGCGACTGCAGTCGCGATGGCGACGGAGATGCCGAGTGTGACCCCGCTACCGACAGTTGCACAGGCAACGCCGCCGCCAGTCCCGCCATCGGACGTGACGGAGGGTGAAGTCCGGCGCGCCGAGCCAGTGCATGCCGAAGATCTCGCTAAAGCAAAAACGGCGCTTGCTGCGATGTCCCCTTCGCCGACACCGGCGGCAACGGTTTTCGACATTCGCCCGCTCAGGAAAACGTTTGTCCGGATTACAATCGACACTGACAAAGGCCGCTCCTCATTCGAGCGCTGGGTGGACGTGAACGCGCCGGTGCAGCTGCGCGGCAAACGCATCGCCGTCAAAGTGCTCGACCCGGCTGACGTCGAGATCCGCAAAAACGGGAAGCTGGTCGCGCGAGGCGATTCAGACGTTCGACTCGAATAGGAACGATGAGTCTCGCATCCGCAGAGACGATCAAGCGATCGTCGGATTCCGCGTCGTCGCCGGCAAAAGTCGGCATGATCAGCCTCGGTTGCGCGAAGAATCTCGTCGACGCCGAGATCATGCTCGGCAGCGTGCGCGCGCGCGGGATGGAGATCACTTCGCGTGCGGAGGATGCCGACGTGCTCGTGATCAACACCTGCGCCTTTATCGATTCGGCGAAGGAAGAATCTGTCGATGCAATTCTGGAAGCGCATCAGCAGCGCGGCCTCAGTAAGAAGCCAGGGCAAAAGCTGATCGTGAGCGGCTGCATGTCGCAGCGTTTTTCGCATGAGCTGCGCGAGCAGCTTCCCGAAGTCGATGCCTTCATCGGACTCGATCAAGTGACCGAGCTCGGCGCGATCGCGGAGCGTGTGCTCGAAACAAAGACGAGCAGCGTTGAGCACGATCCGCTGAATCTGGTGACGCATCGCCCGACTTACATTCCGAACTACGACACGCCGCGTTTTCGCCTCACGCCGTCGCACAGTGCGTACGTGAAGATTGCCGAAGGATGCAACCATCCCTGTAGTTTTTGCGTCATCCCGCAAATGCGCGGCCGGCATCGCAGCCGTCAACCGTCGTCAGTCGTGGCGGAGATTCGCTCGTTAGTCGCGGAAGGCGTGAAGGAGATCAACCTCATCAGCCAGGACACCACCTACTACGGCATGGATCTGTGGGCCGAGAAGGCTGGCCCGCGGCAACCAGTGGATTCTGCGCGCGGCACCACGCTTTCGACCTTACTGCGTGAGATCGAGGAAGTGCCCGGGGATTTTTGGGTGCGTTTGCTCTACACGCATCCGGCGCATTGGAGCGACGAGCTGATCCAGACGATCGCGGAATGCAACAAGGTCGCGCGCTACATCGACATGCCGTTACAGCACATCAATGAAGCGATGCTCGGCCGGATGCGTCGCGAGACTGGCCGGCAGCACATCGAGGAACTACTCGTTAGGCTACGTGCTGGTATTCCGGGCGTGGCGATACGGACGACGTTTATCGTTGGTTTTCCGGGCGAAACGGACGCGGAGTTCGAGAGCCTTCTTGAGTTCATCGAACGCGTCCGATTCGAGCGGCTCGGCATTTTCAAATACTCGCAAGAAGAAGGTTCACGCGCCGCGAAGATGCCGGATCAGATCCCGCCACGTGTGAAGAACACGCGATACCGTCGCGCGATGCTCGCGCAACAGCGGATCGCACGCGAGATCGCGCAGTCGCGTGTTGGTCAGGAATTGAAGCTGATTGTGGATCAACCGCACGTCGCGCGCTCGGAAGCGGACGCGCCTGATGTTGATGCGACCGTCGTGCTGAGCGAACCGGCCCCGGTCGGCGAATTCGTGCGCCGCAAGATCACCGGCAGCCGCGGCTACGATTTGCTCGCCTGAAAGCTGCGGCCGGGGAGCCGCAAAAACCTTTGTCACGCGGGCAGTTCGCGAGTGACAAATTCAACGCTTTCAGCGAAATTTCGCGGCGCTTGAAATTTCCACGATGAGCGACCCGAACGAGCCTAAGAAGGAGACCGTTCGGATCACTCTACCGCCGCGGCCGTCGACGTCGAATGGCGGTGCCGCTACCGACGACGCGCGCGCGGATGTGCGGCTGAATTTGCCACCAAAACCGCCCGGCAGTCTGCGGCCGGAGCTGCCCAAACGCGTGGTGTCGTCAGCGCCGACACCGCCTGCCGCTCCGGTGAAGCCATCTCCGACTGGGCGTCCGCCAATTCCATCGCCCTCATCTGGTCCAGTTCGCCCACCGCCGCCGGGAGCGAATCTGGCGCGACCGCCAATTCCGAGGCCGCCAGTCCCGACTACGCCTTCCGCCGGGATGCCGCCGCGCCCCGCTGCGCCGCCGCCACCTCCGGTGCGGCCACCGGCTCCACCAACAGCGCCTGCCGCGCGTACGCCAGAGCCGACGCGCGTGATCACTTCTGATGCGCCGAAGTCGAGCGCGCCGCCAGCGCCACCCGCACCCGTGTCTCCGCCACGACCGCCGCCGCTCGCGGCGATTACTCCCGCCGCGCCACCGCCACCAAAGACTCCTCCTCCTCCGCCAGTGATGCCGCAAAAGCCGCGCGTTCTGCCGCCGCCGCCGCGTGTCATTCCACCAGCGGCTGCACCTGGGGCCGTCTCGGCCGCGCCGTCGAATTATCCAGGCGCAGGCGGACAGGTTGCACCGAAGAAGGAGACCGCGCGGATCAGTATTCTGCCGCAACCGACGACGCCGCGGGCGCCGACGGTGAAGATGACGAAAACGCAGCCGTTGATCACAGCGCCGCAGGCGGCAGTGCACAGCGCGCCCGTGACGGTGGCAAAAGTGCCGGCCGCAACCGCGGCCACGCGCTCGCTCGACCGCTACTTCGATTTGCTCGATTCAGTGCCGCTCCCGGTCTGCTGGACGATCTTCGGGATCTCGACCGTCACTTTGCTTATCCAGATTTGGAACTACTTTAGTTCCTGATTATGGATAACTCTTCGACCGTTACGCTGGACGAAAACAATTTCGAAACCGAAGTCACCAAGAGCGACAAGCCTGTGCTGGTCGACTTCTGGGCTGAATGGTGCGGCCCATGCAAAATGATCGCGCCGGTGCTCGACGAGATCGCGAAGGAAAAGGGAACCGCAGTGAAGGTCGCAAAGGTCAACATCGACGACAACCAGAGCCTCTCCTTCCGCTTCAACGTGCGCGCGATCCCGACGCTCCTGTTCTTCAAAAATGGGCAGGTCGTCGACCAGGTCACCGGTATGACGAGCAAGAAAGACTTGTTAGGCCGTCTGGACGCGATCGCCAAAGCCGCCTGACCCAGAGTTCAGCGACGTGCGCCCGGCGCGGCTCGAACGCGCAACCTACAGCTTCGGAGGCTGTCACTCTATCCAATTGAGCTACGGGCGCAGCTCGGCGGGATTATAACGCATCATCACTCTTCCTCTACCTCTTCCTCCTAATCTTCGCTGTAGAGGGCAGACGAAGCGGTAGAGGAAGAGGAAGATTGCGGCTGCCGGTTGATTTCCGCCTTCATCCGGCTAAAAGTGTCCGCCCGCCGCGCGGCGATCCCATTTATGAGCCCGATCATCGACATCATCGAAAAAGAGCAGTTCAAGAGCGACGTCACCAATTTCAAGGTTGGCGACGGCGTTCGCGTCCACACCCGCGTGCGGGAAGGGGACAAGGAGCGCATCCAGATTTTCGCGGGCATCGTGATCGGCCGGAAAGGCCGCGGGATCAACGAGACGTTCACCGTCCGCCGCATCTCCTACGGCGAAGGTGTCGAGCGCGTTTTCCCGGTGAATTCGCCGCGCATCGCCAAGGTCGAGATCGAGAAGGCTGGCCGCGCCCGTCGCGCGAAGCTGAACTACCTGCGCGATCGCAAGGGCAAGGAAGCGACCGCGGTTCGCGAGTAGCTTCGCGAAATTCATTCACGCTCGGCCCGGCGTTAGCTAACGTCTGAGCGCATGTACCGGCGCTGCGGTTTTCGTCACGAACGAAAGATTCGCGCGCTCGGTTTCTCCAGCATCGTCGGGATCGACGAAGCCGGTCGCGGCGCGTTAGCCGGTCCTGTTGTCGCGGCGGCGGTGATTCTGCCCGAGAAGTTCAAGCACAAGCGCCTGAACGATTCGAAGCAGCTCCTGCCCGAGCGGCGCGAAGAGATCTACGGCGATCTCGTTTCCAATCCGAAGATCGTCTGGTCGATTGGCGTGATCGATTCGATCGAGATCGATCGCATCAACATCCTGCGCGCAACGCATCGCGCGATGCATGTCGCGCTCGCGAGCCTAACGAGTCAGCCCGATCACGCCTTGATCGACGGGCGGCCGGTCTCGCCATTTCCGCTGCCGCAGACTGCGGTGATAGATGGCGATTGTTACAGCCTGAGCATCGCAGCCGCGAGCGTGATCGCGAAGGTGACGCGCGACCGGATGATGCGCGAGTTCTGCGCGCGCTATCCGGAGTATTGCTTCAGCCAACATAAAGGCTACGCCACGGAATTGCATGTCGCGAAGCTGCACGCGCACGGCCCCTGCCCGATCCACCGGTGCTCGTTCGAGCCGGTCGCGCAACCGCTCTTCCCCTTCGCGCATCCACGAGTCGAAGCAGTGGCCTAACGAACGATGAATTCACCGGTAGCGTGGTTGCCCAAGCCGCTGCGCAACCTGTTCATCAGCGGCAAACCGGATCGCGCCCTCCGCGGCGAATTCGGCGAGAAATTAGCCGCGCGATATCTGCGCAAACACGGCTACAAAATTCTCTACCGCAACTTCCGCGGCCGCACAGGTGGTGAGATCGACATCATCTGCCGCCACGCGGACGTGCTCGTCTTCGTCGAAGTGAAAACGCGCACCCGCGAAGACTTCGGCCGCCCGCTCGACGCTGTCGATCGCGACAAGCGCAAACGTATCTCGCGCGGCGCGCTCGCCTGGCTGCGGATGCTCGACGATCCCGACATTCTCTTCCGCTTCGATGTCGTCGAAGTGCTGATGCGCGCGAACGAACCGCCACACATCGAGCTGATCCGAAACGCCTTCAGCTTGTCGGAGCCTTACATCTACTGACGCGCCGGGTTCCGCGTCCTGCCGGACGCGTAAAAAGCTCGAAAGTTTGTGGCCAAATTCCGTATTCACCTGTGTCTACCACATCGCACCATGAATACGATCCCCTCGAAGATCGCCTTGCTTGTTCTATTTCTCTCTCGAGTTGCGGCAGTAAACGCCACGACAAACTGGATCGACGGAGTTGGAGATTGGTTCAACCCGGCGAACTGGTCGGCCGGTGTGCCGACATCAGGCAACCGCGGGCAGATCGGCAATGGCGGCACCGCGCAAATCGCCGCAGATGCGGGAAATGCTGATGTCAGCGTGGGAGTGAATTTCGTATCCGGTAACCTAGTTGTTTCGGGAAGTGGGCGACTGAATGGCAGCGTCGACGTCGGTTTTAGCGGTAATGGGACGCTCATGATCTCCGATGGAGGAATGGTGACCAATAGCGTAAACCCAGTGATCGGACTGACAGGGCCGGGCGTAGCGATCGTGACCGGCGTTGGATCAAGTTGGACGCACACCGGAAATTGCAGGATAGGCGATTGGGACTTGGGAACACTGAAGATTCTCGCAGGCGGCAAGGTCGTAACCGGTTCAGTATCGATTGGCGGAACATCTATCGGCGGCAGCGCGACGATCGA
>JBJMWV010000170.1:0-3767 GCA_045809985.1 Chthoniobacterales bacterium
GCATAATTAGCGATGATTTGTCATTCCGAGCGGAGTCGAGGAATCCTCGTGCACGTCCAGGCAAAGACGCGGAGATGTCTCGACGTCGCTCGACATGACAGATGCCGGTGAATTTGGAAGTGCTGAACCGCCAGCGTCGCGTTCGTGTCGACGTTTGCTCCCTGCAAGACTTTGCGGAAGAGGCAGTGCGTGAGTGTCTGCGAACGCGCGGCGGTCTAAGCCGCTTACGCGAGATCACAGTCATACTCATTTCCGACCGGAAGATTTCCGAGTTGCACAGGCGTTACATGAACGTCGCCGCCCCAACTGACGTGATCACGTTTCAGCACGGCGAGATATTCATCAGCACCGAAACGGCGCGCCGGCAGGCCAGGCAAGTCGGCGCCACCACGCTTGGCGAAATCAGGTTGTACATCGTTCACGGCTTGCTCCACCTGCACGGGTTCGACGACAGGACACCAGCCGCGGCAAGACGCATGGCGCGGATGCAGGAACGAATCGTAAGGCGTGCCGGTTGAGCAGATACGCGGCCGGTGATAAAGTTTTTCCCGCTGCATCCGTAACGATGAATCTCCCTTTCGCAGCGCAGCTGGAAACGCCCACGATCGATGAGGCGATAAGCTCGGCAGAGGATCTCGACATTCCGTGGCAGGTTGTGGTCCACAACGATCCAGTGAACCTGATGAGCTACGTGACGATGGTTTTTCAAAAAGTGTTCGGGTTCACGCGCGACCGAGCGGAGAAGCATATGCTCGAGGTGCACCAGCAAGGCCGGTCGATTGTGTGGAGCGGGGTGCGCGAACGGGCCGAACTCTACGTGCAGCAACTGCATGGCTATTTGCTGCTCGCGACGATCGAACGCGTGGCCTGACCCGCATGGAAATTGATCGCGTAGACTCGAACCTCGAACTGCGCGACGTCGACCCGTTCCTCGCCGAGCTGCTTCGACAGATTCCGGAAAGCGCTAATCCAGACGAGAACGAAACGGCACGGCGGCGACTTTTCAGCGCGCCGGCTGCAGAATCGGAAACCGAAATCTGTCAGGAATGGAAGCTATATGTCGAACCGGAGCTGCGCCGGCTATTCGAGACGGCAGCCGAAACGGTTGGGCGCGATTTGCAACAGCTGGACGGGAAACGCAGGCCGTTTGCGAACTGCACCTTGCGCATCCCACTGGCGAACGCGGAGGCGTGGCTCAGTACGCTGAATCAGGCGCGGCTTGTGATCGCCTCGAAATACAATTTCAGCGATAATGAGCTGTCGGACCATTACCGTTCGCCCATGGGATCGCGCCGCGACTTGAGTTTGTTCCAGGTGAACTTCTACGGATTCCTGCAGGAGTGTATCCTGCGCGAGATCATGTAAAGTCGCGGCCGCGAGGCCGGCTTCGGAGAAACGATCGGACCTACTTCGGTCCTTTTTTTCGAACCATCGACATCAGCCGCTCTTTCAGCGCGTCCGACGATTTCGCCGGCTGTAAACTAAGCGCAAAGGCTTCGTGCAGATCGTAACACTCGGCGATGTAATCTTCAGCGCGTTGGCCGAATTCTTTCCTCGCTGTCTCGAAGTCGCGCGCTTCGTCCGCCTCTAGTGCTCCGATGACGTAGAGTCGCGCTTCATTCTGAAATTCGTCAAAGCTCATCGCGCAGTTCTTTGAGCCCGTCGTAGATCTTCTTCAGTCCCAGTTCGAGCCGTGTCTTAACTGTCCCTAACGGTGTATTCGTTTTGGCTGCGATTTCGCGCTGGCTCATGCCCCGGAAAAATGCGAGCTCGATCGCCTGCTGCTGCGCGGGTGGCAGGGTGGTGATGACGTTGCGAACCAGTTTTCGTGTGTCGGCGAACGAAATTTCCTGTTCGGTTTCGTTGTGCACCCAGGCGTCCGGCTGCTGCTCGGTTTCAGTCTGCAGCCGCTCACCGGCGCGAGCATAGGCCTGCTTCTTACGTAAGCCATCGATCGCGCGCCTTCGTGCCAGCGTAACCATCCACCCGAGCGGCTTCCCCATTTGGGCAGAGAAATTTCGCGCCTGGTTCCAGATCTCCATGAAAATTTCCTGCAAAAGGTCGTCCGCTTCCGCTTCGTTGTGGATTACGCGCAGAATCAGCGCTTTGAGAATTCCGTTGTAGCGATCGTACAACAACGCGAGCGCATCGGGTTCTTCCATCTGGATGCGTCGCATCAGGTCGAGATCGCTCGGCGCGCCCGGCTCCAGCTCAGGCGTGGCCGCTGGCAACCTCGCTGAAGGCGTTCCGTCCTCCAGGTCAACCGGAGCTGCCGCCGCTGGCGTTCGTTTTTTTCGACTGATTAAGGAGCGGCGCGCCATGGAGGAGTATCGTCTTATTGTGCAGACGGCATTTCGTCCACTGCATTCAATCTAAGGACGGAATGTGACTTTTGCGGGAGAACTCTTGACGCTGAAACCGGTCAGCTTCATACAGTCCCGAGTGCCAGGCCGATGAGACGAAAAATTGGGCTACTGCTTGTAATTGGAACTTTCGGGATTGTGCGTGGGAACGCACAGGATGCCGCATCCACGCCGTTCCGCGAAACGCCCGCACCGGTCGAGTCTGCTGCGCCTTCACCGCCGCCGCCAGCAGCAACGCCGACCGAGATCCCGGTCCGAAAAGCTGAAGCGGCGTCGTCGCCATCACCTGCGGCGGAAAAAATTCCGGTCCGCACCGCGCAGCCTGCGACGCACCCCACGCTGGCGCCGGTTCGCTCCATGTCACCAAAGCCGGCGAATGCAAAACCGGCTCCCAAGCCAGAGAAGCCCGAAGCGCCTGCCGCGAGCGAAGCGTCACGCGAAGACGCGGGCGGCGACGTCAGTGATCGAATCAAAGGCCTGGAGCGCGAATGGGAAAAAGGGATTTCGAAGCACGATCCGTCAGTGATCGAACGCGTGGTGGCGGATGATTTTGTCGGCGTCTCGTCGAGCGGCCGGATTGGAGACAAAGGGACCTTGCTGGCCGAAGCGAAGCGCGACAAAAACACCTACAAAACCGCGGACGCACACCAAATGCGCGTACGGACCTATGGCGAACACGTCGCAGTGGTGCTCGGGATGACAAAAGAAAGCGGAACGACGGCGTCCGGTCAGTCGTTCGATCACACTTACCGGTTTACCGACACGTGGATGGAGCGCGGTGGGAAGTGGCAGTGTGTCGCTGCGCACGCCGCCGTAGCCGGTAAACGATAGTTTTCTGTCGGCGCAGCGCGGGCACGCCGGCTAAGACGATCGCTATTTCTGCTTTGCCGATCTGATCGCGCACGCTGGCGAATACGAGAACCTGAAACGCCACGCCATCACGGTCTCACACGCGATTAACCCATAAGCCGGGCGTTGCGCGGGCCGAGTTGTGCGCCAAGAGTGTACGCCCATGTCCGTGAAAACCCGCAACGAACGCGATCCGCTCTGGTACAAGGACGCGATCATCTACGAGCTGCACGTGAAGACATTTCACGACAGCGATGCAGACGGGATCGGTGATTTTCGCGGGCTGATGGAGAAGCTCGATTATCTCCAGGAGCTTGGCGTCACCGCGATCTGGCTGCTCCCGTTTTATCCGTCACCACTGAAGGACGACGGCTTCGACATTGCGGATTATTTCGAGGTAAATCCGAACTACGGCACGCTCGACGATTTCCGCGCGTTTCTTGACGCGGCCCACGCGCGCGGGCTCCGCGTCATCACCGAGCTGGTGATCAATCACAGCTCCGATCAAAATCCGCTGTTTCAGAAATCGCGCCGCGCCGCGCCGGGTTCGCCCGC
>JBJMWV010000171.1:0-9412 GCA_045809985.1 Chthoniobacterales bacterium
CCAAACCAGCCACGCCGCAGATCCGAAACGAGAACACGGCCGCGCGACAACTCGCGCGCGCGCCGCAGCAATTGGACGGCGTCGACTTCGCTGAAGTGGTGCAACGCGAGCGAGCAAATCACGATGTCGGATCGCTCCGCGTTCTCGAAGTTCAAGACATCCGCTTCGATGCACGTGATCTCCGGGTAGCCACTGCTAAGCTGGCGCGCAGTTTCGATTGTCGCCGGCTGAAAATCGATCGCGACAATCTGCACTTCCGCTCCAACGCGGCGGGCGTGATCCGCGACCAAACGCGGGATATCAGCTGAGCCTGTAGCGAGATCGAGCACGCGCTGTCGACCACCGCGCTTCATCCAGCGCTCAATGAAATGCAACACTACGCGGTAGCTGCCGAAGTAGCGATTCAGACCACGGAGGCTGCGCAGCGCCGCGTCGAGTTCGGCCGGCGAGGCGTCCGGCCGATCCATCAACTCTGGTTGAGACGGCTCAAACTGCCGTGCGATCACTGCGCCAGATAGCGTTGCCAGGATTCCGGCAGTTGCGCGGTCTCAACCTCGCTCGCGATTCGTCCTTCAAACTCCGGACGGAATGACGTGCTCGTGCCGTAGACCATGATCAGATCAGTCGAACCTTCTGCGCGAATAGCGTGCGCGACGCCTGGCGGAATGACCACGCCGACGTTGTTCGCTCCACGATGATCATCGCCGTCGATGATGAAGCGCATCGTGCGCCGCGGCATCCCATCGCGCGCTTCATGCAGGAACATCTCAGCCACGCCTTGCACGAAGAACATCACGTCCCATTGCTCGTGCTCGTAGCGGCGCAGCGCGAAGTTCTCAACTTCATCGACGAAGAGCCGTCGGAACCAATCGTTAGGCGATGTTCCGTCCGGAATGCTCGGCGGATGAATGTGAAAACCCTTCGCGGTTTGAGCGAACATCCGCGCGGTCGCCCACTGCGCCGGCCAGAGTCCGATCTTCGCGAGCAATCCTTCTTCGCGTCGCGCAAATTCCCCGAAGAAACCACGATGGCGCTGCGGGTAAATCGCTCGCGCGAAAAGCTCGACGCCAGGTATCCACGCGTCGCGCACTTCGCGTGATTTCCGATCAGCCGCGACGAGCTTGCCCGCTTCGATCCCAACTCGCGACAACTGATTCGCAAAAGAGCCGGATGCGTAATCACGCGTCGCGAGCGCCGCGCGCGCCTCCGCAGACAATCCGGCCCAGAGTTTCTCGTCAGGGGTGTTCATGCAGAAAGAGAGTTACACGCCTAACGAGAAGTCAGCCGCTTCGCGAGAAAGATTTGGATTGTAGTACGGATCACGCGCGATGAGCTCCGGCCAGCGTTCGCGCATCACATCGGTTTCGCGTGCTTCGACGCTCGGCCGGCGCGTGGCTGATTCGTGGTGATACAACTTCGCGTAGGGCGTGTAGACAATCAGATATACGGCGCGTCGAAGTTTCAGGCAGAGATCGACGTCGTTGAAGGTTACCGGCAGTCGTTCTTCATCAAAGCCGCCGACTTTCTCGAACGCATCGCGCCGCGTGAGAAGGCATGCGCCCGTCACCGAGCTGTAGTTGCGCGTGACCTGCAGTTGCCGGTTCACCCCCGGATGTTCCGCAGGAAAACCGCGAAACGCATGCTGCGCAATTCCGCCGACGCCGAGCACCACACCCGCGTGCTGGATCGTATTGTCCGGATAGACCAGGCGTGCGCCGACCGCGCCGACTTCCCGCCGCTGAATGTGCTCCGCCATCGCGTTGAGCCAGTGCGCTTCGATCACCTCGACATCGTTGTTCATGAAGAGCAGCCATGGGCATTCAGTTTTCTCCACGGCAAAATTGTTGATCGCCGAGAAGTTGAACGGGCCGGAGAAATGCAGGACGCGATGCGGTGTGCGCGCGAAATATTCCCGCGCCTCATCGGTTTCGCTGTC
Organism: Chthoniobacterales bacterium; assembly: GCA_045809985.1. Classification (GTDB taxonomy): domain Bacteria; phylum Verrucomicrobiota; class Verrucomicrobiia; order Chthoniobacterales; family UBA10450; genus JACCTI01. The sequence goes on from JBJMWV010000171.1 coordinate 1,937, forward strand.
GTTGTCGACGAGCACGATCTCGTAGTTTTCGTAGCTCGTGTGCCTCTCGAGACTTTCGATGCAGCGCGTGAGGAGCGGGATCCGATCACGCGTCGGAATGATGATGCAGACCTTCTCCGGCTCGAGGATCTCGCGCTTCACATGATAGGCGTGCGTCTGCCAATCGACCGAAACGTGCGCCGGCTGTCCGACCCGCGCGAGGTGTTCCGCGATCGCGTTCTTGCCCGCCTCTAGCGCCTTCGGTTTGCGGCGAATGTTGTCGGAGGTCGATGAGGCGCTGCGCCGCCAGTGATAGAGAATGCGCGGGATGTGATGGATTCGATCCGTCTTTTCGATGATGCGGAGGAGAAGGTCGTAATCCTGCGCGCCATCGAACGCCGGACGGAAGCCGCCGACCGCATCGACAAGCGAGCGGCGCAGGCAGCTCAAGTGCACGATGTAGTTGTAGGAGAGAAAGAAATCCGGCGACCAATCCGGCTTGAAGAGCGGCGCGTCAGGTCCTTGCTCCGTCAGCTTGTCTTCGTCCGAGTAAATGATATCCGCATCGGGCTGCGTTTGCAGCAGCTTCACGAAGCGAAACAACGCATCCGGCTCCACGATGTCATCGTGATCGAGCAGCGCGATCCATTCGCCCTTCGCGACTTCGAGACCGCGATTTGAGGCGACCGAAATTCCACCGCTTTCTTTCAGCCATTCGAGCCGAATGCGCGCATCCTTCGCGGCAATCTGCGGCAATGCAGCGACGGTTTGCGCGGCGGTGGAGCCATCATCGATCAATATCAGTTCCCAATTCCCGTAGACCTGCGCGATGACTGAATCGATCGCCGCTTCAAGCCACTCGACCGGTGTGTTGAACACTGGAGTGATTACGCTGATCAGCGGCGCGTCGGCGAACGCCGCCGCTTCGTGACGCATGTCTTTCAACTCAGCACTCGTCGCGCTGTGGTGCGCCAGCCATGCCTGGTATTCACTCGGCGTAGGCTGCGCGCGCCAGCTCGGCTCACATTTGGGCGGCTGAACGCGCTTCTTTACTTCGCGGTAAAGTTTCTGCGGCAAACGATACGGCGCGAGTAGTACCTGCCCGACTTTGCGTTCCGGCGATTTGCGAAGTGCCTGTTTTTCCTGCTTGAGCTGCTTCAACTGGCGCTTCGCCTCCTTCAGGCTGAGCACCTTTTCCTCGAGCTTTGCAATGTGGCGATCCGCAGCTTCCAGCTCGGACATCCGCGTGCGCAGCGTGCGCTCAAGATCGCGCATCCGCTCATTCAGCCGCGCAAAAGCGGTTTCAACGGCGGGCACAACATTGCCGTTCGCGCTTCCACTGCGCACCAGCCGAAGTGCGCCAGGATCCAACTCGGTCACGTCGGCATCGTAATCCGGCAAAATCCCGAACCGGCAAAATTCCTCCACCAATTCCGGCCGCCGCTTTGCGACATCGCTTCCGCGTCCAGGAAGAAGCAGAATCTCATTCGCCATCCGCGCGAGCGCTGCGACTTCCGCGTGGTCACCCGCACTTGCCCGTGGATAAAACCAAATAACCACATCGATGCGCTGCGCCTGCCCGTTTTCAGACAATGCGCGCTCCAGCTCACTCACGGTTGCACAAACAACTGCCGCCTCATCTTTCGACGCCAAGCCGCGCGTCGCACTCGTTAGGCCAACGATTGCGACCTTGGCTTCGCCAAACCTGCTCGCGAGGACACGCGCGAAATCCGAGCGGAGCTGATGACCCGGAGTCTGCAACACCGGGACATTATATTGATTGAAGGCTGACGCAGGCAAATTTACGCTCCCGCGCCCGCCGTCGAGTGCGATGGGAAACTGCATGCTCGATTACGGCGTCTACCTCTTCTACCGCGTAGGCACTGCCCTGGTCGGGCTGTTTCCGTTGCGTCTGCTCTACTATATTGGCGCATCTTTCGGCTGGCTGGGCTGGCTGCTCCTGGTGCCGTATCGAAGGCTCGCGTTGCGCAATGTTGAGATCGCCTACGGCAATGCGTTAACGCGCAGCCAGGCACGGCGGCTTGTACGCCGGCACTTTTGTCGCCTCGGTGCAAACCTGCTCTCCGGCATCAAGATGACCACGATGTCACTCGATGCTGTCGCGCGCTGTGTCGAAATCGACGAAGCGTCGGCTGCAGTCGCGCGCCACTACTCGAACAAGCCAGCTGTCGTTGTCCTAAGTCACATCGCGAACTGGGAAGCGATCGCACACCTACTCCCTGCGCTTTTCGGCGGCGCAAAGATGGGCACGATTTATCAGCGCCTGCGGAATCGGCGACTCGACGACGCGATCCGCAGTGATCGCAGCCGTAACGGTGTTGAGTTGTTCGATCGCAGCGAGGGCTTCCGCCGTGCGACTGAGTTTGTGCGCAGCGGTGGCGGCCTCGGCGTTTTTAGCGATCAACATGCGGGCGATCACGGCGTCTGGACGCCGTTCTTTAATCGGCTCGCCTCCACTACAATCCTTCCGGCGCTACTCGCAAAGCGCACGGGCGCGGCCGTCCTTGTCTCTACGGTTCACACGATCCGGCCCGCTCGCTGGCGTTTGACCTTCACGGATCGAATCGATTCGCCCGACGACACGATCAATTCGCTGACCGCGAAAATGAATGCGGAGCTCGAGCGGCAACTGGCAGCGTCGCCCGAGGATTGGTTTTGGCTGCACAATCGCTGGAAGACCCCCGAGCCGAACTTCCTACTCACGCACTACAAGCGGGGCGTCTACTTCCCGCCGAATTTCCAACGCGAAGAGCTCAAGCCGTTTCGCATCGTCGTTCGCGCGCCGAATTGGTTAGGCGATAGCGTGATCAGCGCGGAATCCGTGCGGACAATAAAGCATGGCAGGCCCGATGCGCACCTCACGATCGCCGCGCCAGCGAAGCTCGCGCCGCTCTGGCGCTTGTTGCCTGAGGTGGATCATGTGCTCGAACTGCCGCACGATCACTTGTTAGGCGTGGCGCGACTCCTCCGTGCGCAACCGCGCTTCGACGCCGCCATTCTTCTTCCGAATTCGTTGCGCACCGCACTTGAAGCACGGCTCGCCGGGATTCCACGGGTGGTTGGTTTCCGCGGCCATCATCGCGCCTGGCTGCTCGACCAGATCGCGCCGGAACGGCGGAAGCCTGGTCCGATCGAACATCAGGTTCATCGCTACGCGCGCCTCGCGCAGAGTCTGGGCGCACCGGCTGCGGCGCCACCACTTGTTCATCCGCAGTCCTCGACGAATGGCCTCACGACACTTGGTCTCTGTCCTGGTGCTGAGTACGGACCGGCGAAACGCTGGTTGCCGGACCGTTTCGCAGAGGTCGCCGCCGCAGTCGCGAACCAGCAGCGCGTGCAATGGAAGCTTTTCGGCACCGCGCCGGACGTTGAGATCGGCGCACAAATTGAAGCGCAGCTCAGCGATGCCTGCATCAACCGCATCGGCAAAACGACTCTCGACGAGCTGATCACTGAGCTGCGCGAATGTCGGATGCTCCTGACCAACGACACCGGCACGATGCATCTTGCCAGCCTGCTAGGTATCCCAGTCGTCGCCGTCTTTGGGTCGACTGAAGATCGGCTCACGGGTCCGCTCGGCTCGGGCCACACTGTCATTCGTCACCACGTCGAATGCAGCCCTTGTTTCCTGCGCGAATGCCCGATCGACTTCCGCTGCATGAAAGCGGTCACGTCAGAGGAAGTCACCGCCGCCGTTCTGGCGAAGCTGAAGTAGCGGAGACGACGGAGCGTTGCCCTCCATGACGTTCGCGCGCAAAATCGCACGATGACGCCGCGGATTCGCACTGAAGTGCAGGTGATGTTCTTCGACACGGACGCGGCCGCGGTGGTGCACAACATCGCTTATCTGCGTTTCATCGAAGTCGCGCGCACTCTGCTCGCGGAGCACCTCGGCTTGCAGCTCGTGCAGATGGGCGAGGAAAAGAAATACCCAGTCGTTGTTCGCACGGAGATCGACTACCGCCGCGCGGCAAAACTTGGCGATCGTCTAGTCATCGAAGGCTGGCTCGATCGCGTCGAGCGCGTGCGCTTCTGGTGCGCCTTTCGCATCACGCGTCCGGCCGACGAAACGCTCATCGCGGAGTGCCGGCAAAGTCTCGCAATTATCGAAATGCCGTCTGCGAAACTGCTGCGCCTGCCCGAAGACTGGGAGAAGTATCGCGAGCCCGCCTAACGAGTGATCGGCATGTTGACCGGAACGCGTACAATCGGCCTCCACGAGACTCTGCTAACCCCGCCCGCGCTTCCGCCCCCGCCCACGCGACATGCGCTGCTCGCGTTTGTCCTCGCACTCGCCGTCATCCTGCAAATCGGCACCGCGGGCTGGAGTGACATCCACAACGGTCCGGAAGGTTATTACGCCGGAAATGCGCGCGAGCAGCTCGCCCGCGGCCTAACGAATCCAAACGAACCGCCATTATTGAACTGGCTGCTCCTCGGCGCGTTTAAGACTTTCGGCGTGACCGCGATGGCTGCCCGTTTCCCCATCGCACTAGCAAGCATCGCCGCGGTTGGCTTCACCTTTTTAATCGGCGAGCGACTCGGCGGATTCTGGCGCGGGTTTGTCGCCGCGCTGCTGCATCTCTGCTCGTTAGGCACCGTCGTATGGGGTCGATTCGTCACGCCTGATCCGCTCTTTGCCGCCCTCGTCGGCGCTGCGATTTACTGCGGCGTTTGCGGTTACCAAGGGCAACAGAAACGCCGGCTCTGGTTCGCTGGTGTCGCAATTTGCACCGGGCTCGTTTGCCTAACGAGAGGCTTCGCTGGCCTGCTGTATCTCGCAGCAATCTTCCTGTCGCTCTCGCTGATCTTTCGCGAGGCGCGACTACGCTTTCGCGGGCTTTTGAAGTTTCCAAACGTGCTCCTATTCCTCGCGGTCGTGCTGCCGTGGCCGGCGTGGCTCTACGCGACTCGCAACAGCCCGTGGCAATGGCTACTGCGGGATTCCAGCAGTGGAGAAGGCGTGCCCCTCGCGCGTTTCGCGCTGCAACATCTCGTCTGGTGGTTCCCGACGTTGCTCCTGGTTGTGCCGGGTCTGCTCTTCGCTCGGCGTAAGATTTTCCGTCCGCACGAATTCGAATTGGCCGATGCGCTTCCGCTCTGCTGGATCGGGATCGGCTTCGTTCCGCTGCTCTTCTCTCCCGCGCGTCAGGACCATCAATCAGTCGCGATGTGGAGCGCTCTCGCGCTGCTCGCCGCCGTCGCGTGGGACAGAATGCCGTCCCGTCTGCGCATCGCGGGTCTCGGCCTAACGAGTGGTTTTGCGTTGGGCGTGGTCATCTGCGCCGCAACCGGTGCGCTGCCGAACCTCCTACCCGGCGAGGCTTGGAGCGCTTTGAAGTGGCTGGTGGTCGCGATTGGCCTCGTCCTCCTCGTCGTGACCGCGGCTTCGGTTTACTTCGTCCTCCGCGAGCGAGAGATCCTTGCCATTGTCATCCTCTGCCTTGGGATGGTTCCGATTGGTCTCAGTCTCGCCGAAGGAATGGTGCGCTTCGATGAGCAGTTCTCACTCGCGGACGCAGCGACGTTTCTGCGCGCGCGGCTCGGCGACAACGGCGAGGTCTTGTATGAAGGCAAGCCGATGTCCGGCAGCAGCCTGCGCTTCTACCTCGATCGGCCATTCGCGTCCGTCGACGAAGGCACCGCGCTCGAGAAACTCAGCGCACCGCGTCCCGTTTACCTGATCGTGGACAAAGATCGCGCCGCGTACTGGCAGCAGCGCCTGACCGAGCGTTTCCACATTTATCATCAGGAAACGACCTGCGGCAGCCACGTTATCGTGAGCAATCAACCGTGAGCAGCGCCGCGCGATCTCCGGTTGAAAAATTTTCCCGCCCATCTACCGTGTCCGCTCACTTTCCCCGACCAAGTATTTATGTCGCAACATCGCAGTCTTAAAGGTGCCAGCACGATCGCGGCGAAACGGAATGTCCTGAAGCGTTTCGAGCGCGTCGAGCTGCTCAAGAAGCGCGGCCAGTGGAAGGACGGCGCGAAAGTTCTCGGCCTTCCTAAGACCAAGCCGGACGCCTAGTCGCGTCTCGCGGCGCGGCCATGCGCCTCAATCGTTATCTCGCAGCCGCCGGTGTCGGTTCGCGCCGGCATTGTGATGAATTGATCGCCGCGGGACGCGTGACCGTAAACGGGCGCGTCTGCACCGATTTCAGCTACCAGCCCGACCCAACCGACCACGTCAAAGTCGGGAGCAAAATGGTCCGGCAGGAGCGCCGGCTCGACATTGTCTTGCACAAGCCGGCGGGCTTCGTCTCGACGCGCAGCGACCCGCACGCGCGCAACACGATCTTCGATTTGCTCCCGCCAAATCAGCCGCGGCTTTTTAATGTCGGACGTCTCGATGCGCAGAGCGAAGGCCTGCTCATCATGACCAACGACGGCGATCTCGCGCAGCGGCTCACGCATCCGCGCTATAAGATCGAGAAGGAATACGAGGTCACACTCGATCACGCCTGGGACCCCGAGCTCGCGACGAAGTTGCTGAAAGGCGTAATGCTCGACCGCGAACGCGCGCGCATCGAACGCATCTTTCCGGTCAGTCCATTTCAGGTGCGCGTTGTCCTGCGACAGGGCATCAACCGGCAGATTCGCCGCATGTTTTACGAGGTCGGCTACGAGGTGAAGCGGCTCGTCCGGACGCGCATCGGCACTCTGCGGCTCGGCGATTTGCCGCGCGCACATTGGCGTTACCTCACGCCAGCGGAGCTGCGTTCGCTCGAATCGCCTAACGAGTCACTCCGCCTCGGCGCGAAGAATCTCGAGCGGCGGCGTGCTCCCAATCCCGCGGCTCGTCAGAAGTCCAATCGCGACCGTGAGCGCGCTGACTGACGCGGCCGTTATTAGCAGCGGCCAGATGGATGGCGCGTAATTGAGTTTGAAGACGAACCTCGCGAGACCCCAGCTCGACGCGAGCGCGAGCAAAATCCCGGTGCCGCTCGCGAGCAAGCCGAGCATGAGATATTCGGCGCAAAGGATCTGCCAGATCTGTGCGCGCGACGCGCCGAGCGTGCGAAGAAGAATGCTCTCCTTCAGGCGCTGATAGCGCCCGCTCCAGATCGTGCTCGCGAGCACGATCACTCCCGCGCCGACTGTGAAGAGCGACATCACGCGAATCACGAGCGCCACTTTCGTCAGGATCGAATCGACCGTTTGAATCACCGACGTCAGATCTAGCGCGGAAACATTCGAGAACTTCGCGACCACTGCGCTCTGCAATTTCGCCGAAGCCGCGGCATCGGGGACGCGACTAACTAGCACATGGAAGGTCGGCGCAGACTCCAGCACGCCGGCGGGAAAGACGACGAAGAAGTTTGTCTGAAACCGCTTCCAATCGATGTCGCGCGTGCTTGCGATTTTCGTCCGAATCGGAACCCCCTGCACATCGAAGACAAGCTCGTCACCGATGGTCGCGTTGAAGTCTTTCGCGATTTCTTTGTCGATCGAGATCGGCACCGCATCGCCCGG
>JBJMWV010000172.1:0-4742 GCA_045809985.1 Chthoniobacterales bacterium
ATCATCAGTATCACCCACGGCGGGTTTATCAAAAGAACCGCCGTCAGCGCCTTCCGTGCGCAACGACGCGGCGGTAAAGGCGTCATTGGCATGTCCACGCGCGAAGGCGCAACGCAAGAAGATGAAGGCGATTTCGTCGAACATCTCTTCACCGCGACGACGCATGACTTCCTCATGTTCTTCACGGAATCCGGGCGCTGTTACGTGGAGAAGGTCTACGAAATTCCGGAGATGGGCCGCGCCGCGAAAGGCCGGTCGATCGCGAACCTGCTCGAACTGCGCAGCGACGAGAAGATCGCTGCCACAATTCGGGTTCAGGCAAAGAGGACTGGGATCGGGGCGAACGCTGTCGACACGACGTGGGATGAGAACTTCCACATCGTCTTCGCGACGCGCAGCGGCATCGTGAAGAAGTCGAACCTCTCCGATTACAGCAATGTGCGGAAGGGCGGCATCATCGCGATCCAGATCGAAGAAGATGATTGCCTGATCGACGCGAAGCTCACCACCGGCGACGACCAAATCGTGCTCATCACGAAAGAAGGCATGAGCCTTCGCTTCCACGAAGAGCAACTACGCGATCAAGGCCGCAACACCGTCGGCGTCTGGGGCATTCGCCCTGATAAAGGCGACGTGGTGGTTGCGATCGCGATCGTGAATCCGAACGCGATGCTGCTCGTCGCCGGCGAAAATGGGATCGGCAAACGCACGAAGTTTGATGATTACCGCACGCAGTCGCGCGGCGGCAAAGGCATCATCACGATGAAGACCGGCGAGAAAACCGGCAACGTCGTCGGCGCGCTCACTGTGACCGATGTCGATGAGCTCATGCTCATCACGAACAAAGGCCAGATGGTGCGCACCCGCGTCAAAGAAATCCGCGAGACGGGCCGCAACGCGCAAGGCGTGAAGTTGATCGACCTGAAGGGCAGCGAAAAACTTCAGGCGATTGCGCCGGTTGTCAGCCAGGCTGCCGAAGAGTCCGAAGTCGAGGCCGACGCCTAAGCAAAGAAAAAGCGCGCATCTCGCGATGCGCGCTTTTCCGTTGAACTGTTCGCGCGCTTAGTAGCCGCCTGCGCGAGTCGTCGTCGTCTGTGTCGTCGTCGCCGCAGGGCGCGTCACCGCAGTCTCATGCGTCGTCGTGGTCGACGTCGTTGCCGGTTCCTTCACGACCGTCGTGCACGAAGTCAGAACCGTGGCCAAAACCGCGAGGGCGGGAGCGAGAATAATAAGTTTTTTCATAGTGTTGTTGAATGCTTCAGAACTGAATTCGTGAAGCGGCAAGTCGTTAGCCGTATGCGTACGTAAGTTTTTCGCGTTGTGACGCGAACGTCACTCTGCACCGCCCGGTTGATGGGCCGCTGACGACCCGCTACTGCGGACCTCGTCCGCCTCGCGTACTGAGATCGCCACCGCCCTGACTTCCGCCGAGCGTATCCGAGTGTCGCGTTGTTGTCGCCGTTCGGTGGGTCGTTGTCTCCGTGGTCGAACAAGCGCTTAACGCGACAGTCACTAGGGCTAAGACAAGGATGATGCTCGTTTTCATTGATTTCCTTTCGCTCCGTTACCTGACGCTCGTCTGCTTATCGGAAATTTGTTCGTTAGGCGATCGGCACTTCGCGCCCAGTTGCGCTCGAAGCGTAGATCGCGTCGATCATTTCCATCAATTCGTAGGCTTGCTCCGCATCGTTGATTGCTTCCGCGCGACCCTGAGCCGCCTCGACGAAGTTCGTCAGTTGAATCTCGAAACTGTCGCGGTCGTCCGGCAGTTCGACTTCGATAGTCTCGAGCGCACCATTCTGATCCTCAAATAATGTGAGCGGCTTGAGCCGCAGCGTGCCCTTCGTCCCGTAGACGATCGAATTGTTCAGCTCGCGTCCGAAGTATTGCCCCTGCGGAATATCATCCGGCAGATTCCCCGCCCAAGTCGTCTCGAGATGCACGACGGCACCGTTTTCAAAACGAATGAAGGCGTAAGCAGCGTCTTCGACATCGAAGACAGGATCCTGCACGAGATACGCGAAATTCCGGTAGACCTGCGCGCTCACTGAAATGGGCCGCGGCGCACCCATCAAAAACCAGACGGAGTCGAGCGCGTGCACGCCGATATCGATCAGCGCACCGCCGCCGGAGCGCTTCTTTTCTGTGAACCAGCCGCCGATTCCCTGCGGAATTCCGCGCGAGCGAATCCAGATCGCCTTCGCGTGATAGATCGTGCCGAGGCGTCCTTGCCTAACGAGTTCTTTGGCAGCTCGCATTCCGGGCGTGAAACGAAACTGCCGGCCGAAAAAATAGACCAGCCCGCGTTTCGTCGCTTCCTCTTGCAGCACCTTCATCTCGCCCGCGTTCATCGTGGGCGGCTTCTCGCAGAAGACGTGCTTGCCCGCTTCGAGTGCCGCGAGCGATGCCGGAAAGTGCAGGAAGTTTGGGAGACAAATGATCGCCGCGTGCAGCTTCGGATCGCGCAGTAATTCGTGGTAGTCCGCGAAGCTTTTCTCCGGCTTGTAAGTCTCCTCGAATGTCGTACGTCGCGTGTCGTCCAGCTCCGCGCAGCCGTAAAGATGCGCGCCCGGAATTGCGCTCATCACGCGCGCGTGTTGTTGGCCCGGCCAGCCAGTGCCGATGATCCCGAGATTCGTCCGCTCCGCTTTTCCCTTCTTTACCCGCTTCACTCGCCGACTGTGCTGCGGAGTTTCTTCAGCGTCGAACGTTTCCGTTTTGATTCGAGGATGCGCTTCTTCAAGGCGCGCGGCCGCGGTCGATTCCGCCGGCGCGTCTGTTCACGTCGCGCCTTCTCTGCGGCGCGCGCTGCACGTTGTGCGGATTCAATCGAAGCGACGAGCCGCTCGCGCGCCAGCTTTCGGTTCAACGCCTGCGAACGCGAGTCCTGCACTGTCACGCTCGTGCCGCTCGGCCGATGCCGGAGCGTCACCGCGGTCGAAACCTTGTTCACGTTCTGACCGCCTGGCCCGCCAGAGCGCGCGAAGATTTCTTCGAGGTCGCGTTCGTCGATCCCGGCGGCACGCATCCGTTCCGCGATATCACCCGCCATAACGACTCGTTAGGCCGGCGCGATGTTCTCGCGTCCGTGCTTCAGCACCCGCGCCATCCAGATCAGTTCATCGAGAAACTTCCCGACTCGCCGCACGAAACTCTGGTCCTGCAGATGTCCGGCTTCGTCGAAAAGCTTCCCAATGTTGCCGAAGTTTACGTCGGTAAAAATCGTCACCAATCCGAGTTCGCGCATTACCGGCAGCAGTTGTTCGATCACGCGCGTGCCGCCGAATGAACCGGCCGAGACGCCGCAGATCCCAACCGCCTTGTGGATGTATTCCTCGAGGTTGGAATCGAGCGCGTGCTTCAACATTCCCGGATAACCATGATTGTATTCCGGCACGACAACGATGAGCGCATCACTCCGCGTCACGGTCGCGGAGAACGCGGGATCCTTGATTTGCTCGCCCGCATCATCGAGCCGCAGCGGCAGGTCACGAATGTCGATCAATTGCGTCTCGACTCCCGCGCGTTTGCCTGTCTCCTGAAAAACGAATCGCGCCGCATGCTCGCTGCGTCTCCCCTGGCGCGTTGTGCCCAGGATCACCGGGATGAAAAGCTGTGTGCTCATCGCCTGCGCGATAAGCTCTCTTCGCGACGCGCGCAAATCGCTCGTTAGGCCGCACTAGCCGTACAGCAAGAAGCCCCCGCACTCGCGGAGGCTTCCGCTGCTTCAAAGCGAGCCGCCTAGCCTAACGACACGCCTCTCGGCAAATCCTGTGACCCTCAATTCCCAAGATTCACAAAGAGACAGAAGCGCTTCGTGGAAGCGCTCGCGAGGAGCGAAAGGTAACGCGATTGTTACCCTGCCGGTAGGCTTCCGGTAGGCTTCCGGGAGGATGCCGCTGCCGCTGGCCGGACTCGAACCGGCACGGGCCGTTAAGCCCAACGGATTTTAAGTCCGTTGCGTCTGCCATTTCGCCACAGCGGCGCAGCGGCATGACCTTACGCAACGCGAATCGGACACCAAGTACTTTGCTCTGTTGTCGCGCGCGTCCGCTCTGTACAAACTCGAACTCGTTAGCCGCTCTCGTCCGGTCGAAACAATCTAGCCCCATGTTGCCGCTGAGAACGACATGCCTAAACGCGATCCTTGCGATCGCGTTGACGTCCGCGCGTGCGGACTGGCGCTTCGACGCCGAGACGGGCTGGTTGTACGACAGCAATCTCTCGAACTCTGATCGCGCTGCGGACGAAGAACACGATTGGTCCTGGCAGAGTCGTGCGCGCGCCGCCACAGGTTTTCAGTTGTCGCGCGATCTGCGTCTCAGCCTCGCGGGCGATCTCGTAGGCGCAGTGTGGCATCAGTATTCCGGGTTCAACCAGATCTCCGGCGGAGGCAGCGTGCTCTTGCGCTATCGCTTCGGTCTCGGACGTGAAGCGCCCTGGATTTCGCTCGAGAATCGCCTCGGCTACAGCGCGTTCGAAGAAGATTTCCGGAACGGCTGGGATGAAGCGGCGCATTTTCGCGGCGGCTTCTCACTGAACGATCGGGTTCGCGTCGAAGGCGGCTACACCTACGAAAACTCGTGCACGCGCGAGGAAGATGTCTGGAGTTGGTGCGCACATCGTGGCGATGCTGCCTTGATCATCGATCTGACCGCGCAGCTGCAACTGGCGATTGGATACAGCTATCGTGACGGCGATGTGATCTCGTACGCGGTTCCACCGCGACCGGACGTTCGCGC
>JBJMWV010000173.1:0-8569 GCA_045809985.1 Chthoniobacterales bacterium
AAATCAACGAGCCGAATCTTCGTCGGCGCGAGCTCGAGTTGCAGCGACATCGTGTAGGCAGCCATCGCGGATTTGGCCGCGTTGTAGCACGCCATGAAAGGGACGGGTAGCTCAGCAACGAGTGAAGTGACGTTGATAATCAAGCCGTGGCCCTGCTGCTGCATAGCCTCGAGCGCGCGATGGCAGATCTCGATGTGCCCGAAGACGAGTGTTTGAAACTGCTGCTGCAGTTCTTCCATCGGCAGCGACTCGGCTGCGCCAAAAAATCCGCTACCCGCGTTGTTGATCACCACGTCAATCGATCCGGCTGCGGCGAGCGCCTCGTCAAACGCCGCGCGCACAGAGTTTCGATCCGTGAGGTCAAGTGCGACCGCATGAAGTCGGTCGAGCTTCGGAACGCGATCGGGATTGCGCGAAGTTCCCCAGACTTCGTGCCCGCGTGCGACCAGCACTTCGGCGGTAGCGCGTCCGATTCCCGAACTCGCGCCCGTGAGAAAGATTCGTTTCATCGCGCGCGCGCCGGTGCTCCGCGCGGATGGCTGCCGATGATCTCTCCGTCCTGCATCTCGTGGATCCAATCGCACGCTTCCGCGATCTCCGGGTTGTGCGTCACGAGCAGGAGCGCCTTTTGTTTCTCCTGCACGATGCGCTGCAACAACTCGAACGCGCGGCGCGAATTTGCGCTGTCCAGGTTTCCGGTTGGCTCGTCTGCGAGGATGATGCGGGGATCATTCGCCAGCGCGCGCGCCACCGCCACGCGTTGCTGTTCGCCGCCGGACAGATGGCGACCCGGCCGCGCCGCCTTCTTCGCGAGCCCAACTCCGTCGAGTAGTTCCAGCGCGCGCGCGCGCATTTCCTCCTCGTTCAAACGGCCGAGACGCCGCATCGGGATCATGATGTTTTCTTCTGCGGTGAATTCTTCGAGCAGGAAGTGGAATTGGAAAATGAAGCCGATTAGTTCGGTGCGGCGCCGCGCCAGCTCATCGTCGCCGAGTTGCGAGACGGCGTCCGTTTCGATCTCGACCCAACCGCCGTCTGGACGATCGAGCAGACCGAGGATGTAAAGCAGCGTGCTCTTGCCGCAACCCGACGGACCGACCACCGCGTGCACTGTGCCCGGTTCGAGATCGAGCGAGACACCACGCAACGCATGGACGCGCGATTCGTCTTCCCCGAGATAACGCTCGAGATCGCGGCAGCGCAAAGTGGGCGGCGGAAGCATCGCGCGAACTCTATCGCGCACCGCAGCCGATTGCGACTCGACCGCGCAAAAGCGTTTGGTCACGTTCGCCGCGATGCAGGTTGTGATCCGCGCGAATGCGCCGCAGGCGCTGACGAAACTTTGCGGCGTGTCACTGCTTGAACGCCTGCTACGGATTTTGCGGCGGCTGGATATCGAGCAGGTAACCATCGTCTCGCGCACGACGGCGGACATTCGCGCCGTGATTGAACCACCTTCGTGGGCGCGGCGCGGGCTCACCGCTGACGTCATTAACGAAGCGGACTTTCAGCCCGCGCCCAGCGAGCGGCTGGTTTCGCTTCCGGGGAATTTCTACTTCGACGCACGACTAATTAACGCCCTTTGTGAATGCGACCGAGGCGCAGTGCTGATCGATCGTAATCCGCCGGCGGTGCTTATGCCGTTGTTGCCGGACGGGTATAGTTCAGGCGCTACGGTCGGTGACGGTCAGTCGGTGCTCGATGCTGGCGAGATACCGTCATACGTCATCGGGATGCGCCGGGACATTCGTCCCGTCTTCTTTCCCGCTCCGGCGCCGGAGCAGCATCGCCGCGCCGAGAGGATAATTCTCGACGCGGCGCAGAACGGAACCCTTGACCTGCCCGCGATTGTCCACGCGCCGATCGAGACATGGATCATTTCATGGCTCTGTCGCACACCAATCACCCCAAATCAGATCACTGCGTCCGGTGGCTTGCTCTCGTTAGGCGCAGCAGTCTGTTTCATTACTGGCAGGCTCTCGCTGGGGATGAGTCTCGCCTTGATCTTCGGCATCATTGACGGCCTCGACGGTAAACAGGCGCGGGTGAAAATCGAGACCACGAAAGCTGGTAAGCTGGAGCACGCGCTCGACTTCGTGCTCGAGACAACATGGTGGGCAACGCTCGCGTTTTGGTTGGCGCGCAGCGGCGGGTCAGCGCACGCGTGGCGTTACTTCGCGGTCCTTCTCGTCGCCGACATTGTCGATCGGATCGCAAAGACCATCGCGAGAAAACACATTCCAGTTTTGCTCGATGACTTTTCGCCTTTCGATCGTTTCGTTCGGCTTATCGGGGCGCGCCGGAATGTCTACATCTGGATTCTGGCGATCGGTCTCGTCAGTGGCGCGTTCGGGCGCAGCTACGAAGTCTGCGCGTGCTGGGGCGCAATCACTGCGCTCCTGCACGTTGTCCGTGCAGTAGCCGTTTCCCGCGGGCGAGCGCTTCCCGCGCGATGACCTTCACCGGCTGTTGCACGACCATCGACGTGCTGACCGCGCAATAAACGCCGCAGCCTTTCTGGCAATCCTTCTTCCGGTTGTTTGCGTAGAGATCATCGAGCGTCACATCCATGATGTGCTTTGGCGTTGGCACCATGCTACAAATCCAGAAATTCCCGCGCGCCGAAACGAAGAAGAGTTTGTAGCCGGCGGTGCAGGTCCAGTCGTGCGATTCCCCGCGGAGAAGCTTGAGCTGGTAGCGCAGGATTGCTTCGTTCGTGTGAATCTTTTCGCCCGCGCGCTTCCGTTCAATCATCGATTCGATGAACGCCTCGAGCTCCTCGCGCGATCCGCGCTCGACGCGGAACCGGTTGGTCGGATCAGCGTGCACGAGCCGCACCTCAGTCGGAATGCCGCGCGCTAGGCCCGTCTCGAGAACGGCCCGCGATTCCGGCAAGGTGTCTTTGCAGATCACGCCGGTGATGTGCAGGCGCACCTTCGAATCCTGGAAGTAATCGAGCTTCGGCAGAATCGTCTTGAACGACTTCTTCGTCACCGGGCTCGGCGTCATGCGATCGACGCTGATCTGCATCACCTGCAAACCTGCTTCTTCGAGCGCGCGGAGTTTCTCGCGCGTAAGGAGAAAACCATTAGTCGTTAGGCTGGTGGCAAACCCAAGGTCACGACAATGCCGCACCAGCTCGACGATGTCCGGATGCGTGAGCGGCTCGCCGCCAACCAGCGCGATTCGCATCGTGCCGAGCTCGCGAATCTTCCCCGTCCATTTCTTCAGATCATCCAGCGATGGATGTGGCCGCGAGTTGTCGTACTCCGTGCAATAAGAGCAATCGAGGTTGCACCGATCAGTCACATACAAGCTGCACTGCAGCGGCTTCCGATCGACAAGGCGACGCGCTGATTCGAGCAAATTGTAGCCACCGAATTCGTGGCCAATCTGATCAAGCAACTTCATGGGCAGGGGATGCTACGACGCAGCGGCCGATTGTCACCCGCCAATCCCCTACGCGCTCGAGCCGCGCAGCGTCGCGACCGGCGGCAATGAGGCCGCGCGCCGCGCCGGCACGTAGCTCGCGGCGAAGACGGCGACGAGGGCTAGCACGATCGCCCATGCGTAATGCTGCCAGTTCCACTCCACGAGAAAATGGTCGGCGTGCATCAAACCGCGCACGCGAATCGGAATTTGTGAGACGCCCCAGGTGAGCAACGCGCCGGCCGCGCAACCGACCACCGAACCGGCAACGGCAATCGCGCCGCCTTGCCAGAGGAAAATCGCGCTGATGTCCTTCTTGCGGTAGCCCATCGAACGCAGAATCGCGATCTCCTTCACCTTCGAGAGCACCGACATCGTGAGCACGTTGTAGATGCCGAACCCGGCGAGCAGGATGATCAGCGAGACGGTGATCGCAGCCGACATTCGCAAGGTGAGGAAGAGCTGGAGATTGCCGGCTTCGCGCTCCTGCCAGCTTTGCGTGTCGTGCTGAAAGAGCATTTGAAATTGCTTCGCTAGCGCGGGCGCGCGATCCGGGTCGCGCAGTTTGTAGATGATCATGGTGGCGGCGTATGGCTTGCGCAGCAGCGTCTGCGCGATCTTCGCGTGCGCGTAGATGCGCGCGGAATCGACCGCGCCCACTCCGCTCCGGGCGATCGCGGAGACGGTGAAGCGCCAGTATTCACCAGTCGGCGCGAGCAGTTGCAGCGAGTCGCCGGCCCCGACATTCAGGATCGTCGCGAGCTTCGCGCCGACGACGACGCCCGTCGCGTTATCGCGAAAATCATCAAAGCTGCCCTCAATGATTTCTGATTTGAGGTCAGTCGTCTGCAGGTGCAGCGCGGCATCAATGCCGAACAAATCGACGGTCGCGTTCTCGAACCCTGATCGCGCGCTGAGCGTTCCACGCAGCACCGGCGAGCACGCCGCAACGTTCGAGAAGTCGCGACTGACGTGCATGATCTCGCGCACGTTGGTAATGCCATCGACGTATCGACGATGCGTCGCCGCGGCGGACGTTGCTGCCGCGCCTTTCGGCGGAACAAGCATGCCGCTGCCGAGCGGTTGAAAGCGCGAGCGCAGGACCAACGCGCCATTACTACCGAGCGTTGAGTCGATGAACTTGTGCGCGAATCCCTGCGTCTGTGCCTGCGTGCAGATGAAGATCGAGACGCCGAAGACAACGCCGAGCAGGGAAAGAAAAAACGCGCGCTTGCGATGACGCAGAAAACGCAACGCAATGTAAAGCGGCGGCGTCACTGCCTAACAAGTCGATAACGCACCGGATGTCCGGCGCGAAACTTGTCCTGGTCGGCTACGATGACGAGATCGCCTTCCGCCAGGCCACTGAGCACTTCCGCATTCTCCAGCGTCCGATAACCCAGTTGCAGCGGGCGCGAGTGCGCGATGCCGCCATTCACCGTCAGGACGTCATCACCAATCAGCGCACGAGTCGGAACGAGGAGCGCGTTCTCATGCTCGCCCGTGATGATATTCATCTCACCCGTCATCCCGCCTAACAAGTTCTCCGGTGGCTCCTGCAGCTCGAGCACCACCGTGTAACGCTGCGTCTCCGGATCAGCGGTCGGATTAATCGCGGTGACCTTCGCTTTGAATTGTCGCGAGCGAAACGCATACACCTGCAGGATCGCCGGCATCCCGAGCTTCACTTCGCCGATATCTTCCTCGTTCACTTCACCGCGCACGTAATTCTGTTGCGAGGAAACCGTGAACAGTTCGGTGCCGTCCGTCACCAGCTCGCCGTCGATCACTTTCATCGCGGTGAGCAATCCCTCCATCGGCGAACGGATCTCGGAATTCTTCATCTGATCCTCGAGCTTCTTCACCGCGGTCTCGAGACTCTCGATGTTGCGATCGCGCTCGATCCGTTCCGATTCGAGCTGCCCGCGCAATCGCGTCACGTCGCTCTTCGCTTTTTGGTATTCGACGGCCGGCACGTTGCTCAATGAGCTGAGTCGCTCGAGCCGCTGCACCTGATCTTCCGCGACCTTCAACGGCTCGGATGAGGGAAGGGGAAGCTGCGCGCGTTGCACCGCCGCCTGCAAATCAGCTTGAGCCTGCTTCAACTGCCGCGCCGTGGCTTCGTCGGCGATCGTCGCGAAGAGTTCGTTCTTCTGCACTGCCCGGCCAATCGCCGCACGGCCGTTCATGAATGGATCGGCCAGGCGAATGAAGCCTGCGTTCTGCGCGCGCACATGAATGACGAACGTCGGCTCGATCCGCACCGTTCCGTAAATCGCCGCGACCGCAGTCCCACGCCGGATTGTCGCGACCTCCGCGATCGGCAGCATGATGTAGTAGCCAACCGCAAAGAGCAGCACGATGGCACCGGCGATCCCCCAGAGGAATCTCTTCGAGCGCAGCAAGTTCAAGCGCTGCAACTAATGCACTTTCCCGGGCGAATCGGAAAACTGAAAGTAGCGCCCGGTAATCCGGTCCCGTTCTGCGAGCGCGACGTTCTGCTCGTAAGCCACGGCCAACAAACCGGCGCGTGTCTCGAGAAAGCTGTTCTCCGCGTTGCGATATTCGAGCTGCGACGAAAGTCCCTGCGCGATGTTGCCTTCAATGTCGCGCACCGTTTGCTCCGCGACGCCGCCCGCGCGGCTCAATGCTTCATGGCGTGAAGCGAGCGCATGGAGGTTGTTCTGGATGCGCAACAATTCACGCGGCACATCGGCCTCCAGTTTCGCAAGCACGGCTTCATTCGCTTCTCGCAACGCACGCTGACGGATGACCACTCCCGTGACGCGACCGTTGTCGATCACGCGCCAGCTGTAAGCTAAACCGGCGCGCGCTTCCGAGGAGACAATGTCATCGGAGCGGCGCGGCGATCCTTCACTGCCGCGATGGATATCTGAGACCGGAATATAGGTGCCCGAGACCGTGGCGACGATCTCCGGGAAGTAACCAGCTTGCGCGATTCGTTCGTCTTCGCGCGCAGCACGCACAAGAAGACGCGCGAGCTTCAAGTCGGTGCGTCGCTCCAATGCCTCGCGCGTCTCGCCATCGACGTCGATGGCCACGGGCGCAAAACTCAGCGGCTCGTTCGCTTCGGGTAAGTCCTTCCGTACGTTATCGCCCATCGCCGTGGCGAGCGTGAGACGGGCGCGACTACTCGTGTGGCGCGATTCTTCAACACGCGGAGTTGTTTGCTCTTCGAGCACGCGCGCGCTCGTTAGCGCTGCGCGATCAGCCTGCCCAACCTGATAGCGCTCGCTCTGGGTCTGCGCGTTTGCGCTCAACCGCTGCCGTTGCGATTCGCCTAACGAACGCAACGCATCGTTGTAGGCTGCGGAGTAATAGGCGAGCCGCGCCGTGTGAAGTTGCTCAAGCACCACCGCGTTCAGTCGCTGCTCGGCGATGAGTAACTCGATGTCCGCGCGGCGGAAGGTCGCGGGCAGTCCGAAGTTGAAAACCGGTTGAGTGAAGGCGCCTTGGCCAAACGCGAATGGCGAGACGCTTTTCTCGCCGGCGCGCTTTCCGCCCTGCACACCGACCGGCACGTTCGCTCGCACATCGGGCAAGCCAGTCGCGCGCAGGATCAGTCGTCGCCCTGCGGCTTCTTCGACGCGCAGCTTCGCGACTCGAATTTCCGGGTTGCTCTCGAGCGTCCGCGCGAGCGCAGCATCGAGTGTGATAGCGCGGACGAGTGAAGCGCTCGTTAGGCAAAGCGCCGCGATGCAGGCAATGCGCTTCATGGATTCAGGTTCGCCGGCGGACGTGCGACATCGAACGCCTGTGCCTGCCGCTTCGCGTTTTCGGGCGAAGACGCCTTTGTCACGACGCCGAGTTCATCCGGCTGTCGCGCCGTCGCGCGCGCCAGCCGCGCGAGCGCGACATTGTGCAGGTAGATTGCATTGAGCCGCGTTGTGCGCGTCCGCGTCATGTCCGCCGTCGCCTGCAGGACGTCGAGCTGTGTGCCGAGGCCTGCGGCGAAATTTCCGCGCGCCAGCTCAAGCGATTCGCTCGCGTTTTGCACGTTCTGCGTTTCGGAGGCGAGGACGCGATCCGCCTGCTCGAGATCGAGAAACGCGCTGCGCACTTCCGACTCAACCGAACGCTGAACCGCTTCGAGCGCAGCCGCCGCGGCGTCGCGTCGCGCCTGCGTCGCCTGCATCCGGCCGCGCGTGGCGTGACCATCGAAGATGTGCCAGCTCGCGTTCAGGCCCACGACGTAACCGTGGTTGAACTCCGGGCCGACCTCGGGATCGCGCTCGCTGTAGACTTCGTAGCCGCCGAAGACCTCAACCTTCGGCCGCAGTTCGCTGCGATCGATAATGAGCTGTTGCTCCTCAATCTCGACGTCGATCTGCCGCGCGCGAATTTCCGGCCGCGACGCGACCGCGTGGCCGAGACATTCGTTCAGATCCGGATGCCGCGGCCGATATTGCAGGCGGCCGCTGGAGTTGAATTGCGCGCCTTTGGTATTCGGCTGAAGCCCGCAAAGTTCGTCGACCCGCAGATACGAATTCTGCAGGCGGGTCTGCGCGTCGTAGAGCTCCGGCTGTTCGTTGCCTAACGAGACCTCGGCGCGGCGCACATTCAGCTCGCCGACCGTCCCCGCGGTGAAGCGTTCCTCCTGCGCCTTCAGCTCATCGCGCATCACCGTGACGGCCTCTTCGCGCACCTCGAGCTTCGAACGATTGAGAAGCAGTTCGTAATAGGCGCTGCGCACGTCCATCGCGACGCGGTCTTCCACCGCCGCGAGCTCGAGCGCGCGTTTCTCTTCAATCAAACGCGCGATCGCCACGTGCGCTTTGTTCGCGCCCGAGGTGTAGATGCTCTGCACCGCGCGGACCGACGCGTTGTAATCATCTTCACGCAGGCGCGACTGCTCCTGCTCCGCGCGTTTTCGCAAAAGCCCGCTGGAGATCACGGAGGGTAACAAACCAGCGCGCGCTTCGATCACGCCACCGTGGGCAGCTTCGACTTGCTTCCGCGCGACGACGATGTCCGGGTTCTGTTTCTTCGCGAGCAGGAGCGCCTCGTCGAGCGTGAGGCTATTCTGCCCGGGCGCGCTCGCGCAGCCCAGAAGAACGAGAACAGCAACAACCCCGCGGAGCATCGGCCTATTCTCTACCGCGCTCCGCGTTTGCAATCA
>JBJMWV010000174.1:0-2277 GCA_045809985.1 Chthoniobacterales bacterium
CCGCGTCGCCAGCTTTGGCATCGGCAGCTTTGGCTTCAGCAGGCGGCTTAATCCCGAGCAGTTCGACTTCGAAGTGCAGCGTTTCGTTTGGCCCAATATCCTCGCCGGCGCCACGCTCGCCGTAGCCGAGGCTCGCCGGAATCCTTCTCGCCGCGCCTGCGTTCGCGCAGCAAAGCGCCCCGCTCACGGATGACAAAGAGAAGGTTAGTTACAGCATCGGGTTGGATATCGGAAGCACCTTCAAGAAGCAATATATGGACATCGATACGGATGTCCTGATGCGCGGACTCAAGGATGGGCTGAGCGGTGCAAAGCCGGCCATGAGCGAAGAGGAGATCAAGGCAACGATGACTGCCTATTCGAAGACGATGATGGAAAAAGCGGCGCAGCGTAACAAGGAATCCGCGGGCGCGAATCTCGAGAGAGGCCAGAAGTTCCTCGAGGAAAATAAGACGAAGGAAGGGGTTAAGACGACCGCGAGCGGTCTGCAATACAAGGTCCTCAAGGAAGGCAGCGGCGCCAGCCCGAAAGAGACCGACACGGTTGTGACGAACTACCGCGGGACGACAATCGACGGTAAGGAGTTCGACAGCTCCTATAAGCGCAACGAACCCGCGACATTCCCGGTGAATCGCGTGATCAAAGGATGGACCGAAGCGCTCCAGATGATGAAGCCGGGCGCAAAGTATCAGCTCTTTATCCCGCCGAATCTCGCCTACGGCGAACGTGGCGCGGGACAGGATATCGGGCCTAACGAGACATTGCTTTTTGACGTAGAATTGCTCGAAGTGAAACCGCCAGTCGCTCCGGAAGGCGCGAGCGCGAGTCCGGGCGCGGCCGCAAGTCCAAAGGCATCGGCGGCGACTTCTCCGGTTCAGGCGAAGCCCGCCAGTAAGCCATCGGCTTCACCGAAGGGTGAAGCCAAGCCCGACAAGCAGTAGGCGATTCCGCAGATTCGGGATTCGGCTAACGAGCAGTCACGCAGCTGCGCTGGGCTGCCAACTGAGCCGCGGCGCGTCGCCCCAGAGATCTTCCAGGCTGTAGAAGTCGCGCTTCTCGGCATGGAAGATGTGCACGATCACCTGCATGTAATCGAGCACGATCCACTGGCTCGCCGGGAACCCGTCGACTGCACTCGGCCGCACATCGTGGTTCTGCTTTAACTGCACTTCGATCTCGCCCGCGATCGCCTTTAGTTGCGGCTCAGAACTCGCGGAGCAGATAACAAAGAAATCCGTGAAGGTGGAGATCTCGCGCAGATCGAGCACCACGATGTCCTCCGCCTTTTTGTTCGACGCGAGTTCGGCGCAGGTTTTCGCTAGTTCTTCTGAGTCTATCGCGATGGCTCCTGGTAAAGCGCGCGGCGTCGGATGATCTCCTCGACCGCTCGCGGAACGAGATAACGAATGGATCGACCGGTCGCAACCCTGTTTCTGATTTCCGTTGCGGAAATGTCGATCTGCCGCGCGATCACGGGAAAATCACAGCGGACCGGCCGAATTCCGCGATGGAGCACGACAAAGCGGACCAACTGCCGCAGCTCCGCGCTGCGATGCCACGTGTCGAGCTTCGGCACATTGTCAGAGCCGATGAGAAGGAAGAATTCGTCGTCCGGCGAGCGGCGACGGGATTCTTCAATCGTGTCGATTGTGAAGGACGGCGGCGGTCGGTGCAGTTCGAGCTCATCGACCGCGAAGTAAGGCTCACCGTCGATCGCCGCGCGAATCATCTCGAGACGAGCTGTCGCTTCAGTCGGCGCGGTCTGCAGTTTGTGCGGCGAAACCGCAGCCGGCACGAAGACAACCCGATCGAGCTGCAGTTTATCGAGCGCTTCGCGTGCGAGAATCAAGTGCGCATGATGGATCGGATCAAACGTGCCGCCATAGATGCCGATCTTCGCCACCGCGCCAGTGTAGTCATGCGCCGGAGAGCGTCCACGAAAGAGCGCTGGAATGGCCGCGGCGACTCCCTAAGTTCCGGGCGATGCCGTCTGATCGACTTGGCCAGCTTCTGCTCACTGGCGTCCCGGGAACTGAGCTCGACAGCGAAACCGCCGCGCTTTTCCGGCGCGTGCAGCCGGGCGGCTTCATCTTGTTCGGCCGCAACATCACGACCGCGAGGCAACTGCGGAAGCTGATCGATGACCTGCGCGACCTGAGTGAGACCGAGCCGATCATCACGATCGACCAGGAAGGCGGCCGCGTTTCGCGTCTGCGTCTGATCGGCAACGAACCGCCGAACGCACAACAGCTGCGCGACAAAGGCGACGAAGCACTC
>JBJMWV010000175.1:0-5217 GCA_045809985.1 Chthoniobacterales bacterium
GACTTTTTGCACGAGCGGATCCTCAGCGCCGAAGCGCGACGCCATGTCCGTGAGTGAATCGGTGAGCTCGAGGTGCTCGACATCTTCGTATACTGGCTCGCTCGAGAAGAGATCGAGCTCGAGCGATTCTTTGTTGCTGTCGCGGTACTCGGGGAAGCGTTCGCCGTTCGGTTTGCCACGTTCATCCGCGGCGCGAACGACACGGCGCGCATACTTAAAGAGAGTGCTGTTGAAAGCTCGCGGCGCGCGATAGCTGGAACCTTGGCGGCCGCGGAAGCTCTCGAAGTAATTGTAGATCGGCAGCACTTTGGCCTGCTCCGCCTGCGCCTGCTTGATGCGATCGAAAGCGGCAGCGCTACTCGAGAGCTGCGCGTTGCCGGTGATCGCATCGCGCAAAGTTTTCTCGCGTTGCTCCACTCCGCTCCAAACTTCCGGATCGAGCAGCGCGGCGAGGTAACCGTCGTAGCGCTTGCGATTGTTTTCCACGCCGCGGACATCGTGCTTCACGCGGCGCGCATTCTCGAAGCTCCGGTTCGCGAACGCATGCAGGAACACTTCGCGGCGGTTGAACATGTTGAGCAGGTAAGGCACTTCGACATCGCGCGTTTCCTCGAGCTCGCTCGTGGTGAGCTGTCGATCCGTCTTACCAGGATGTCCGCTAACGAAGGTCAGCTCGCCGTCAGCCGGGCCTTTGCTGTTCCACTTCAGGAAGTGCTCGATCTTCGCCGGCTGGCCATTTTCGTAAGCGCGGAAGATGCAGATATCGAGATCGAAGCGGGGATACTCAAAGTTGTCCGGATCACCGCCGTAAAAGGCGATCTGTTCTTCGGGCGCGAAGACAAGCCGCACGTCGTCGTAGCGTTTGTAGCGGTAGAGATTGTAAACGCCGCCTTGATACAACGTGACCACGTCGGAGCGCAGGCCGGTCTTGTCTTTGCTCTCCTTCTCGATCTGCGCAATCGCGTTGCCGCGCGCCTTCGCCGCATCGTCAGGAGACATGTTCGACTGCACCGCGCTCTTCACCCGATCGCTCACATCTTCGATCGAGACGAGCACGTTCAGCTCGAGATCGGCGGCTTTGACTTCGTCCTTCTGCGTCTTCGCGTAAAAGCCGTCGCGCACGTAGTTGTTCTTCTCGGTCGAGATCTTCTGCAGCGTGTCGAGGCCGACGTGATGATTCGTGATCGCGAGCCCGTTCGCACTAACGAATGATCCGCTCCCGCCACTGTTGAAACGCACGCTCGATTTCTGCAGATGCTCGAGCCACTGCGGCGTCGGCTCGAATTGATACTTCTCTTTGAATTGCCGGAGCGGTGGGTTGTTGAAGAGCCACATGCCTTCGTCCGCGCGGACGAATGATGCAGCGGCAAGAGCGAGGATGGCAACGAGTGCGAGGCGAGACATGGTGCGGATATTAGTGCGCTCTCGCAGCGCGACAACCCGTTAGTCAGTCGTTGTCGTGCTCGGCGCGTTCTGGCAGCGGCACGTAACGGTATTCTTTGTGGCGAATGCGCCCACCGGCCGCGCCGATGTATGCACCAGCGCCGAGCGCAGCCAGTGCGACTAGCGCCGTCAGCACGGCGATCGGAACCGCAAAGCGCGGACGATATTTTTCTCCGACAAGCGCAACCGCCGCAGCCGCGGCGGTTGCGTAGAAGATGTAGATCAACTTCTCGGCGCGCGCTTCGTGTTCGTCGATCCATTTGCCGCCGTCACGATCGGCCATGGCGAGGACGCGATCTTTCGCTGCTTCGCCGTAGTGGAAGGTGGGCCAGGCGGAGAGCGCTGCGACGAAGACAATCGCCAGCGCGATCACGCGCGCGCCACGCTCTCGCGTGAGCAACGCGAAAACGAGACTAACGAGTCCGACGGCCAGTCCGTAGACCGGCAGCGGATTGATCAGGACATGGAAGTATTCCGGATTGCTGAGATGCTCCAGCATCCGGCTATTTCTGCACGACGGCGTTCTCGATCAGGTTGATGCCGTCGCGCGACGCGACCTTGCCTTCGACCGTGATCTTCTTGCCGGCATGCTGCGCGAGTTCCTTGTTCAACGGGACGTGCTCGCCGATCAGCAGGTAGGTCTTGCCGTCGTCGCCTTTCAAGCCAACCGGCAGACCACCTTCGATGCATTTCTTTGCGCAGCCTTCGTGCTTATCGCCGGTCGCGCCGTGATCGAGGTAGCAGGCGAGGTCGAGAACTTCGCCGGTGATCTTTTTCGTTTCATCGGACGCGAGCTTTTCTTTCTCACCTTCGTGCGCGAAGGCGGGCGAAGCAGCAATGATCGCAGCGAAGGTGAGGCCAAGGAGTGTCTTCATGCGCAGAGCCTACTTGGACATCGTGCCGTGCGACAAGCGTGACGGCCGGACGCGAAGGAACACTTGCAAGGAGTAGGCGAGCTCGTCGCCGTAGTATGGATCAAGGCTGCCCGGCCGGCTGTTCAAAGTGAACTGTCCACCAACGCCGACATCGATCCCGTTGCCATGGGTGAAGTCGTGCACATAGCCGAGTGTGTAACCACCGATGTCGTAGACGTTGTCGTGGTCCTCTTCGGCGAGCGCGAGTTCGTGCCCGGATTTCTGGACGTACTCAACGCGGCCGTAAACCGTCTCGCGCTTCCACTGGTAGTTCGACTCGACGAGGAACGACTGCGTCTTGCCTTCTTTCGTCAGGTTGTCCTGTCCCCAGACTAACGAGTTCGACCAATTCGCATCGGCGCCGAGCGGGAGATTGTAAATCGCGGAGGCGCTGGTGCGATGCTGCTTCGCGTCCGGCTCGAGCGCTTCCGGACTCTTCAGGTAGCCGTGCGAAACCTGCAGCGCCAGATTGTCTGTCGGGTTCCAGGAAAGCCGTCCGCTGTAGGAATCGAAGCGCGGCTCGTCGAAGTCATACCGGTTCTCGCCCGGCTCGCGACCGGTGAAGATGCTGCCTTCGATTTTGAAGTTCCGCCAGATCGCACCAATCGTCGCCACGCCAAACGTGATGTGACTCGAGTCCTGCCAATGATGTGAGATCGGCGCATCAGGATTATCCATCGCACTCAGCCGATGCATGAAGGTCGGCGGCCCGAGCGCAGGTTCGCCCGGATAACCGAAATAAACGAAGCCCGACAAATCACTCGTTAGGCGCTGCGAATAGCTGACGGACAGCTCCGCGAAAAGATCATGCGGATGTTGCCGATCGTGCAGCGCTTGGCCGTTCCACGATTCGCCGGTCTGGAAGAGCAGGGGATAACCGCGGCCTTGTTCGGTCAGTGGATCGAGACTCATCATTCCGCGAAAGCCGAGCTGCGCGTTCTCGCTGAACGGGTGCGAATACATCGCCATGATCCAGTTCGGCATGTCGATCCGATCATCGCCGCGCCGCGTGCTTGCATTCACGTAACGCGGCCACGCTGCGCCATGCAGCATGAGCATGTCGTCGCCGAACATGAACATGTGCCCGTACATCGGCGTTGAATCCGGAACCCACGCGGTGCCCGAGCTCTCGCGTGACATCGGATCGGCGATGCTCACGGAGGACTGCATCGACATCTGATGTATCGGCATCGGTGTTTCGCCAGCCGATGGAGCCGGCCTGCCCTCAGGCCGGTCTGATCTCGAATCTATCAACCGGCGCGCGGGCGCGCCGGCTCCAGCGGTCTTGATCGGCACCAGCGTCATTCCGCACTTCGGACATTTGCCCGGCGCGTCAGTGATGACCTCCGGATGCATCTGGCAGGTGTAGCACGTCTCAGATTTTGCAGCGTGATGTGAATGCACTCCATCCTGCGCTTCCGAGAGCGGCGCGATGAAAAATGTGGCCGCGAGCACGCAGCCGATGAGTAGTCGGTTCAAAAGCATAAAGAAAAAAGGCTGGAGCCCCGCCGGAATTGCTCCGACGGGGCCCGTAACTGCGACCGCCGCGCTTAGTGCGCGCAGCAGTCGTGGTGCATCAGCAGGCAGCAAGCGCCCGGGCAGCAGTCATCCGACGACTCGTTAGTCGCGGTGGCGCTACCGACGAACGCAAGCGCTGTCAGCAATACCATTACGTATTTCATTGGAATCCTCCTGTTTGGGATTTCCGTGGCCGAGCCGAAGCTCGGAATTACACCTCGCCTGCAGCGCAGACGAGCACGTCGCGATTAAGAGAGCGCGAAGCGCGGAGGCGGAACCGGAGGACGATGCGGCAGCGATTGGCTGCGGGCATTCAGACTAACGAGCGATTCTTCGCCCGTCTGGGCGTTAACGAAAGCGGCTGGCGCAGTGTAAAGAAGCGCGAGACCAGCCGCACAAGCCTGGCAGCAGGATGTGTCCTGTTGCGACTTGTTAGGCCCCTTCTGGTGCATGGGGCACTCCGGCTGATCAGCCGCGGTCTGCTGCATCTTCGCGCAACAACCGTGCGTCTTCGCGACTGTCGCGGCAGCGCGCACCGGTGCCGGAATAAACACCGCGAAGAGCGCGCCGAGCAACAGGGCGACCAGCGTCTTCGATGCGATGTTTGTCACGAGCGGCACAGGCGAAACTTACTTCTTCACCACGCCGCATGTCAGCATTTCTTTGCCGGCGTACGGATTCGAAATTTTTTCCGAGGTCTGCACCCAATCCTTCTTCACCATCGGGCAATTTACTCGGTAGTAGCCACTCTGGCCCTTCGTCATCTCAATTGCCTTATCGCTCATCGTGGCGAATTCCTTCCGCGCAGTGATGATTGATTCGCTCTTCGCGATGGGCGCGCCGTCGTCGCCCATCTCAATCGCGGCTTTCTTCGCGTCGGCAAGATTATCCGCCGCAAGCGCCGCACGGATCTTCTCGTAGTTGCCGAGGAACTGCTTGTCGCTGTCGCTCAATTCAGCGGCCGTCGACCAGGTTGCGAAGGCAAAAGTGCAGAGCAAAGCAAGGGCGAGCTTTTTCACACGAGTTTAGTCGCCTGAGCAAGGGAAACGTTCAACTGGGTCCTCATTTGCACGGCGCCACCCCATCGCCGTGGAGCCGCGACGCCCTCGTCGTGCGCCGTCCCGGCGGCGAGGGCGCGCCGGCTCCAGAAACAAAACGCGCGCCCGAAGTCCCGCCTCTACAACTCCTACTGAGCTTGAGCTCGTTGCACGGGTGCTGATAACTGAGTCGTGGACGAGCACGAAATCCGGACGGCTATAGATCGACACTGGGCTGCATCCGCCGCCGGTGACCAGGTAGCCGAACACGACATCTACCATGATGATGTTGTCTGTGAGTATCC
>JBJMWV010000176.1:0-3158 GCA_045809985.1 Chthoniobacterales bacterium
CGCTGCGCGACGAGCGCGGCCGCATCATGCGCGCGATCATGCCGGTCCATCTCTTCGGCCTCTGTTGCGAGATGGATGCGATCAACGAGATCGCGGACCGGTTCGGATTGCTCGTGATTGAAGACGCGGCGCAGGCGATCGGCGCCGAGTATCCGGCGAAGCGCGGCGTGGAACGAGCGGGTGCTATGAGCAGTGTTGGCTCGTTCAGCTTTTATCCGACGAAGAACCTAGGCGCCGCTGGCGACGCCGGCATGATCGTCTGCCGCGATGAAGCGCTCGCGCACAAGCTCCGCGTCTGCCGCCAGCACGGAATGGAGGATCGCTACTTCCACAAGTTCGTCGGCGGCAACTTCCGACTGGATGAAATTCAAGCTGCAGTCCTCGCAGTGAAGTTGCCTTTCCTGGATGAGTGGTCGGCGCAACGCCGAGCGATTGCGCATTTCTACCGCGAGCAAATGACGACGCGCAGCCTAACGAGCCAGGTGCAATTGCCGGCTGAGCCGTTTCGCGGCAGCGACCTAACGAATCATCATATCTATCACCAGTTCGTCATCCGGACGGAACAGCGCGATGCGCTGCGCGCGTTTCTCTCTGAGCACGGAGTCGGCACGGCGATTTACTACCCGTTAGGCCTCCATCAGCAGGAGTGTTTCGCGAATCTGAACTACCGCGAAGGAGATCTTCCGGAGACGGAGCGCGCCTGCCGTGAAAGCCTCGCGCTGCCGATCTATCCGGCGCTCACGCACGAGCAGCAGTCGTTCGTTGTCGACACGATCGCTGAGTTTTTCCGTCGCAACGCCTAACCACTTGCGGCTTTTTCAACGCGAGCCTATATGGACGCTCGCGCCAAAGGGTAGGTACCGAAGTGGCCAAACGGGGCGGACTGTAAATCCGCTGGCTTACGCCTTCGCTGGTTCGAATCCAGCCCTGCCCAGTTCCTAGCGCCGACCGCCGCGCTTCTTCGCTCCGCCGGATTTTTTCCCGCTCGAGGATTTCTTCCCGCCGGAAGACTTGCTGCTGCGGCTGGACGATTTCTTTCCACCCCCGCGAGAAGACTTGCTGCCTCCGGATGACTTGCGACTGCCCGACTTGCCACTGCCCGATTTGCGGGAGCTTGAAGATTTTCCTCCGCCTCGCGAAGACGACCCGCGTCCGCGGCCGGACGACGATTTTGCGCTCTTCGAAGACTTTCCGCCCCGTGAGCTCTTGCTCGCCGCAGAGGACTTACCCCTACGCCCCGAACTCTTGCCGCCACCGCTGCTGCGCGACTTGCTTCCCGACGACTTCTTGCCGCTGCCGGACGATTTGCGCGAACCGGACGACTTACCGCCGCCCGATGACCGCGAAGTAGATTTTCCCGAAGAAGATTTCGAGCGCGACGAGCTGGAGCCTCCACCGGATGATTTCCGTCCGATCCCAACGGCTCGAGTCGCAGCGCTCGCGACCTGGCCGGCAGTGCGCTTTGCCGCAGCGACGTTCTCAGGATTTTGCGAGGACTTGCCGGCGACTGCGCCGAGCACGCCGCCGACAACCGCGCCGACAGGTCCTACGATGCTGCCGAGCGCTGCGCCCGCTGCTGCGCCCGCGGCTTCTTTAGAGATGGATGGAATTGGTAGATCGGAAGACGATTGGCTGCTGCCTTGCGATGATGATCCGGTGTTTTCTTGCTCGGCCATAAGGATGGATTGTTAAAGGTTCACTGCGTTGCGTTTCTTGATTATCGCAAGTCGAACGTGAACTGCGTTCTTCCGCATAAAAAAATCTTCGCTCGCGCATGCGTACAACAAAAAAGCGCCCACCGGAGTGAGCGCTTTTCGCAAATCGTTAGGCTGAACTACCGGCCGCGACGTTCGCCGCCGCCACCGTAGCCACCGCCGCCGCCACGGCCACCACCGCCGCCGCTGCGACCGCCACCACCGTAGCCGCCGCCACCGCCGCCGTAACCGCCGCCGCCGTAGCCACCACCGCCGCCGCCACGACCGCCGCCGCCACCGCCGTATCCACCGCCGCCACCTGGCGGGCGAGCTTCACGCGGGCGCGCTTCGTTCACGGTCAAGGGCCGGCCTTCGACCGTCTTGCCATTGAATTCCTGGATCGCTTTTTGCGCATCCTGTTCCGAGCTCATCGTCACGAAGGCGAAGCCGCGCGATTTCCCGGTGAACTTGTCCTGCATGAGCGTGACTTCCTGCACGGGGCCCGCGCCAGCGAAGAGATCCTGGAGATCGGTCTCCGTCGTGTTGAAGGAAAGATTTCCTACGTAGAGTTTTGTTCCCATCTGAGTTTATTGTGAAAACGCCGCACCGGTCACTGTTCCCGCTCATCGGGTTTCGGCTCGCCACTGATAAACTCAACTGACAATCCACCAACTTCCCGAGCTATCGTTTTCGTACGGCGTGATTAGTAGGGCCTCTGCCGAACGAACGCAAATGGAATCCCGAGAGCCCGCGCCACGCCCAAATGGTTGAGTCATCGCACAATAACGGAAAGCCGCGGAACGCGCGCGTCGCTGTCGTCGCGGCAGGTGTCGTTAGCCCACTCGGGTTCGGCTTGGAGGAAACGGCGGAATCGCTGCGTGTGGGGCGCGATTGCGTCACGCCAGTGGAGAGGTTTTCGGTCGAACAATGCCGTTGCAAAACTGCGGCGCAGATTCCTGACGAACGGCTGCACGAACTGACTGGCAATAGCCGGAAGCGACAACGGCTGCATCGCGCCGCGGAGATGATGATCGTTGCGCTTCGCGAAGCAATCGCGCAGGCGCCGGGATTTCAGCCAAAGCTCACCGTTGTGGGAACGACGAGCGGCGGCATGACATTCGGTGAAGAATACTACCGCGCGTTGCATTCACACGGCGCGCTGCGGCATACGCCAGCGCTGATCGCGAACTACACGCCGCAGAAACCGGTCGTCGATGCGCAGGAAGCACTCGGGATTTCCGCGCCTTGCCAGGTGATCGCGAATGCCTGCGCGTCGGGCACGAATGCGATCGGCCACGCGTTCGAATGTGTGCGCTCGGGAAAGTATCAACGCGTGCTGACCGGCGGCTACGACGCCATCTCGGAACTCGTCTTTGTCGGGTTCGATTCGCTGCAAGCGGCAACCCCGGAGAAATGCCGACCATTCGACAGCAAGCGCAGCGGTCTGGTTCTCGGCGAAGGCGC
>JBJMWV010000177.1:0-3709 GCA_045809985.1 Chthoniobacterales bacterium
GGATGTACGAACGAAGGCACACTCATCGGCAGCAGCTACGCGGGTGTGAAAAACTTCACCAATAACGGTACCGTGACGATCTCTCTTTACGACTTCACGAGGTTCAGGATTCTGGGAGACGTGAGCGGAACGGGCTCGCTGGCTCTGAACAGTGAGATCCTTTGGGTTACCGCCGACGCGACGCAGCAGCAAAACCACACTCTCTGTGGTACCGGCACCATTGAGGTCGCTACCGGCAAGACGTTCACGAACAGCGGCATCCTTACGGTAGGCAATTCGCTTGGCGAAATTATCCTCAGAGGCAATCTCCGGCTCGGGTCCACCTCGCGTGTTGGATTCACGATCGCCGGCGCGAATTTCCCTGCCTACAGCCGCATCCGCCGCGGCTCGGCCGGGACGCTCGTGCTGGGCGGGCAGCTTTCGGTCGCGCTTTGGAACTTCATTCCGCAACCGGGTGACACCTTCCCGATCATCGTGACGCAAACACCGATCTCCGGCTCATTTTTCAATGCGCCCAGCGGCAGCCGGTTAAACACGACCGACGGCAGTGGCTCATTTTTGGTCACGTACGCGGGCAGCAACAACGTTGTTCTTTCCGATTTTGGACCGCCCGAACCGAGGGCGCGATTGAGAGCAGAGAGACGATGATTGTGCGCGCACAGTCGGGAGCGGTGTTGAATCTCGCGCGCGGCGAAACTGCTTTCGAAAACAAAGCGAGGAGCGATTTTTTTAGCAAGGCCGAATGCGAGCGGAACCTCGAGAGCACCGGCGCCGTTTGCGTGCCGTAAGGGCGTTATTATTTTTCGGGATGAAGGAAACGTTCATTCGAGTCGTCCGGGTTTGCGCGATGCTGTCTGTTTTTGCTTCTGTTGCGTGGGCAGGTGTCGCGGGGGTGCAGGTTACGGTTTCGGATCACGCGGGGAAATTGACCTATCGCGGACGGACGGACGCGAGCGGCGCCTTCGTCACGCCGTGGGTGACTCCAGGTGATTACGTCGTGCAGATCAACAGCACGGATGCGTTCGCTGATCGAAGCGACTACGCCATCTTCGCGGCGGCGGGGAAGCACCGCGTCGTCGCTAACGCTGTGGAAGGTGCGAAGCTGCGCAGCGGCGGCATTGCGATGCGGCTAAAGGTCGCGGCGGGCACGCCTATCATAGGCCAGATCGCGCTTGGTGGTGTAAATGCGCTGGGGACGAAGATTGTGAACGGGAAACGGTTCGTTCTGGTGCAGTCGGAGACAGGAAGCGCGCTCGGGCCGCGCTGGGTCGAAGAACGTTCCGCCAGCGCGCATAACGTCTCGCGCGTCACGCTGGACGATCCGACGATGATCAAACCCGCGCCCGGCCTTTGGGCGCACTAGCTTATGCGGCGTCCTTAGCGCGGACGACCGGCTGATTTTAGGAGCACCGCAGTGTAAAGAGCGGGTGCGGTTACTATTTCACGACTGTCAGGCACATCGTTGCGTACCGGCTCGGGCGCAAAGATTCTGCTTCAATTCCGCGCCGCGCTCAGACATACCTCTGCCCAGCCGTGCGCGGGAGCTGGAACTCGCGCGCGGCGAAACTGCTTTGGAAAACAATTACGCGTCGGAGCTGATCGAGGAGACGAAGCGGAAGAACCCCGCGGAGCCTGAATTTCACCAAGCCGTCACCGAGGTGGTTCACTCGTTAGCTATCGTGCTCGAGCGCCATCCCGAGTTTCGCAAAGCGAAGGTCGTGGAGCGCATGATCGAGCCGGAGCGCGTGATCATGTTTCGCGTGCCGTGGCAGGACGACAGCGGCGAGCTGCATGTGAATCGCGGGTTCCGCGTGCAGATGAACAGTGCGATTGGGCCGTATAAAGGCGGGCTGCGTTTTCATAACTCGGTGAATCTCGGTATCCTGAAGTTCCTCGCCTTCGAGCAGGTTTTCAAAAATGCCCTAACGACTCTCCCGATGGGCGGTGGCAAAGGCGGTTCAGATTTCGACCCGCACGGTAAGAGCGACAGCGAAGTGATGCGTTTTTGTCAGGCGTTCATGTGCGAGCTGTTTCGCCACATCGGACCGGATACGGATGTGCCCGCGGGCGACATCGGCGTCGGCGCGCGCGAGATCGGGTTCATGTTCGGGATGTATAAACGCCTGCGAAATGAATTCACCGGTGTGATGACAGGCAAAGGCCTCACCTGGGGCGGTTCGGTCATCCGACCCGAAGCGACTGGCTACGGCGCGGTTTATTTCGCGGCGGAAATGTTGAAGACGCGCAAGGAAGAGATGCGCGGCAAGACGTGTCTCGTTTCCGGCAGCGGCAACGTCGCGCAATACACGATCGACAAGTTGATCTCGTTAGGCGCGAAGGCGGTCACGTTGTCGGATTCAGGCGGCTACATCTATGATGAAGCGGGGATCGATCGCGCAAAGCTCGAGTTCGTCATGGATCTGAAGAACAACCGGCGCGGCCGAATTTCCGAGTACGCGGACAAGTTCAAAGGCGCCGTCTTTACGGCGACCGATCGCTCGTTAGACCACAATCCGCTTTGGGATCACAAGGCTGAGTGTGCTTTCCCGAGCGCGACGCAAAACGAAATCAACGCGAAGGACGCGGCGAATCTCCTGCGCAACGGCTGCTACGTGCTGAGCGAAGGCGCGAACATGCCGACCACGATCGATGGCGTGAATCAGTTCATCGACGCCGGCATTCTCTACGGTCCGGGCAAAGCCGCGAACGCAGGCGGCGTCGCGACGTCCGGTCTCGAGATGGCGCAGAACAGCATGCGCATTTCGTGGACGCGCGAAGAAGTGGACAATCGCCTCTTCAACATCATGAAGACGATCCACGAAGTCTGCCATCGCACCGCGGAGAAGTACGGCACGCCGGGCAATTACGTGAACGGCGCGAACATCGCGGGGTTCCTAAAAGTCGCGAACGCGATGATGGACCAGGGGTTGGTCTAACGAATGGCGCCGGATCCGTATTTCTTCCTCATCATCTTCATCGCCGTCGCGCTTGTCTTTCCGCTCGCGCCACTCGCGCTCGCCTGGATGTGGCGAAAATTCTTCCAGCCGCCAAAGCCCGGCGCGGACAAGAACGCAACCTACGAGTGTGGCGTGGAGTCGTTAGGCGACGCGCAGATCCAATTCCGCTCGCAGTACTATCTCTACGCGATCATCTTTCTCGTCTTCGACGTGGAGGCGATCTTCCTCGTGCCGTTCGCGGTTGCGTTCACCCGTCTGCCGGTAGGCGCGTTCATCTCGATTCTCGTCTTCCTGCTCCTGCTCATCGAAGGTCTCGTTTGGGCTTGGGGCAAAGGTTGTCTAAATTGGGCACGATGAGCGAAGCGGTGGTCGATGAAGGGCTGCAGAGCGAACTCCAGAAGCAGGGCATCTGGGTCACGTCGCTGAACGAGGTTTACAACTGGGGCCGGAAGAATTCGATCTGGCCGCTGCAGTTCGGTCTCGCCTGTTGTGCGATCGAGATGATCTGCGCCGCGGCGTCGCGTTACGATCTCGCGCGATTCGGAGGTGAAGTTTTCCGGCCTTCGCCGCGACAGGCCGATCTCATGATTGTCGCCGGCACGGTGACCAAGAAAATGGCGCCACAAGTCGTCAGGCTCTACAACCAGATGCCCGATCCGAAGTACGTGATCGCAATGGGCGCCTGCGCGATTTCCGGTGGCCCGTTCAAGCAGGGCTACAACGTGCTCAAAGGCATCGACCGCTACATTCCC
>JBJMWV010000178.1:0-2193 GCA_045809985.1 Chthoniobacterales bacterium
GAAGCGTATCCGAACATCGTTGTGCTCCAGATGGAAATGCCGGCATCACGCTGGTCGGATGGCGCGTGGGTTGATCAAGAGCGGCGCCGTCTTGTGAAATCAGTTCTCGCCGGTCCGCTCGGGCAACGTTTCGAGAATCCGGTGCAGTGGTTTTATGATCCAATGGCGGTGACCGCGTTCGTCGGTCACATGAATGAAGAGGCAATCGTCTACGATTGCATGGACGAGCTTTCGCAGTTCCGCGGCGCTCCGCCGGAACTCATTCGCCGTGAGCGCGAACTACTCGCCGTTGCGGATGTGGTCTTCGGCGGTGGGCCGAAGCTCGCGCAGGCGAAGCGGCCTTATCACAAGAACGTCTACTCCTATGGTTGCGGCGTCGATGTGAAGCATTTCGCGAAAGCGCGTCACGCGCGCACCGCGGTGCCGGCTGATGTCGCACATCTCTCCGGGCCGACACTCGGTTACTTCGGAGTCGTCGATGAACGCCTCGATTACGAGTTGCTCGCGCATCTCGCCGATCGGAATCCGGAGTGGAACGTCGTCATCGTTGGTCCATGGACAAAGGTGGATCGCGGAGCGTTTCCTGAGCGCGCGAACCTGCATTGGCTCGGCGGTCGCGATTACGCGGCACTGCCGTCGTACGTGAAGAAGTTCGACGTCTGCCTGATGCCGTTCGCGATCAACGAAGCGACAGAGTTCATCAATCCGACGAAAGCGCTCGAGTACATGGCGGGTGGTCGACCGATTGTCTCAACGCCAGTCGAAGACGTTGTTCTGCAGTTCGACCACGTCGTCGAGATCGCGGACTCTCGTGATGCGTTCGTCCGCGCATGCGAGCAGGCGATCGGCAGTCCTGACGGAGACAAGATCAAGGGTGGCTTGAAACTGGCGCGCCAGAACTCGTGGGAATCGATCGTCAGTCAGCTCGAGAGACACGTTGAAGATGTGCTCACGAGCGAACCGAGCGTAGCGACGACGGCTGCTTGAGGCAGGCCGCGCCACAGGGCGCGACCATCATGGGATGAACACAACAAACCAGAAACCGCTGGAGTTCTGGGGCGGCGTTGAGTGCACCCTCAATCGTGTCGGCGATGGCTACTTCAGCCAGCTCGCGCGCAACGGTCATCGCACACGCCTCAGCGATCTCGACCGGTTCGCCGAGTTGGGGCTGCGCACATTGCGCTTTCCGATCCTCTGGGAAGAGCTCGCCGACGACTCGTTAGGCCAGAGCAACTGGAGCGCGATTGACGCGCAACTTGCGCGCATGCGTTCGCTCGGGATCAAGCCAATCGCTGGTCTGGTGCATCATGGCAGCGGGCCAAGCGACACGAGCCTGATCGATCCGCGCTTTCCCGAAAAGCTCGCTGCCTTCGCAAAAGTTGTCGCGGAGCGTTACCCGTGGATCGAGGCCTACACGCCGGTGAACGAGCCGCTCACCACTGCGCGCTTCAGCGGGTTGTATGGCCATTGGTATCCACACGGACGGGACGGCTTCACCTTCGTTCGCGCGCTGCTTAATCAACTCCGCGGGGTCGTTCTCGCGATGCGCGCCATCCGTTCCATCAATCCCGCCGCTGCGCTCGTGCAGACGGATGATCTCGGGAAGACGTTCGCGTCACCGAGGCTGCAGTATCAGGCTGACTTCGAAAACGAGCGTCGTTGGCTCACGTGGGATCTGTTGTGCGGACGCGTCGATCGCGCGCATCCGATGTGGAGTTATCTCGCCTGGCTGGGTGCGGAGGAGCGCGACATTGAGTTCTTCAGCGAAAATCCCTGCCCGCCTGATGTCATCGGCATCAATCACTACGCCACGAGTGAGCGTTACCTCGACGAAAATTTGCGCGATCACCCGCCGGAAACGCATGGCGGAAACGGGCGCGATCGGTACGCGGATGTCGCGGCGGTCCGCGCGCGTCTCGAAGGCACAACAGGACCGGCAACGTTGCTGCGTGAAACGTGTGATCGCTACGATTTACCAGTCGCGGTGACGGAGGCGCATCTCGGTTGCACGCGCGAAGAACAACTTCGCTGGCTCGCTGAAATTTGGAACGCCGCGCAGACGCTACGCAGCGAAGGACGTGACGTTCGTGCGGTCACAGCGTGGTCACTGCTCGGAGCATTCGACTGGGACAGCTTGCTGACACGTGAGCACGGCACTTACGAATCCGGCGCATTCGACCTGCGCAGTGATCC
>JBJMWV010000179.1:0-13479 GCA_045809985.1 Chthoniobacterales bacterium
ATCGGTGACCTTGAGCTGCGTCGCATGCCACGCGGGCAGCGAACCCGCGACGATGCCGGTGAGAAGTGAGACGAGTGCCGCAAACGCGAGCACGCCCGGATTCACATCGATGTGAATCCAGAATGGCAGCTCGATCGGAATCGATGCGCGAACGATATCGACCAGCCAGTAGGCAAAGGCTGCACCAACTGCGCAGCCGATCAGCCCAAGCAGAACGCTCTCCGTCAGCAGTTGCCTGACGAGCCGTTGCCGAGTCGCGCCGAGTGCGGCGCGGACGGCGAGCTCGCGTTCGCGCGTTGTCGCACGCGCGAGCAGAAGCTGACTGACGTTCGCGCACGCGATGAGCAGGACACCGCCGCAGGCGGCGAGCAGGATGAGCAAGGAATGTCGAACTTCGCCGACCCAATGCTCGCGCAATCCAACCACGCGCGCGCCAATCTCGCGGTTCGTCTCCGGATACTGTTGCGCGAGCCGCTCCGCGATGACGCTCATCTCACTTTGCGCCTGCGCAATTGAGACACCGCGCTTCAGTCGCGCAATCGCCTGATCGGCGCGCCAGTTCCGATCCGTGGCCTTGCCGAAAACCGAGGCCATCGGGACCCATAGATCGGTTTGCGACGGGAACCGGAAGCCCGGCGGCATGACGGCGATTACGGTGCGTGACGTTCCATCGAGACGCATTTCGCGCCCGATAATTCCTTCCGGAGCGCCGAGCGCCTGCCACAAGCGATGACTGATCATCATCACCTTCGGCGCGGCTTCTTCATCATCAGCACTCGTTGGGCTGCGGCCCAGCACCGGCTCGACGCCTAACAAGTCGAAGAGATTGGCCGTCGTGAACGTCGTCTTCAGCGTCTCGACCGTGCCGTCGCGCTGCTCAAGATTGCCGTTCCAGCGCAAATTGAAGAACGCGGTGTCTGCGAAGCTGCGCGCCTGCTGCTGCCAATCTTTGAAGTCGAGGTAATTGACACCGAGATCGCTCCCCGAACGCGTGCTGCGCGATTGCAGCATGACCAACTCGTTAGGCGCAGCGAACGGCAGCGGCCGTAGCAGAAAGGCGTAGATCACACCGAACATCGCGGTCGTGGCTCCGATGCCGAGCGCCAAAGCGAGGATGGCAGTAAGCGTGAAACTCGGCGCTTTGAGCAGCGTGCGTAATCCGAAGCGCAGATCCGCGATCATTCCGTTCGTAAGGCGATGATTGGATCCACGCGGGTAGCGCGGCGCGCCGGCAGCCAGGCGGCGAGAAACGCGACTAACGAGACCAAAATCACGAGGACTCCGAAGGTCGTTGGATCGGAAGCAGTGACACCGAAGAGAAGACTGCTGAGCAAACGCGTCGCGGCGATCGCACCGGCCACACCGATGATGACGCTGATCGCGACGAGCCCCATCGCCTGCCCGACGACGAGCCGGAAGATGTTGGCGCGCGCGGCGCCGAGCGCGATCCGAATGCCGATTTCATTTGTGCGCTGCGCGACCGAATACGCCATCACGCCGTAGATGCCGATCGCCGTCAGGACAAGCGCGGTTCCAGCGAAGATGGAAAGCAGGAGCGCATTGAAGCGCGGTCGCGCGAGCGAGCGCGAGATGTAGTTGTCGAAGACCTTGACGCTGCGAACCGGAATCGTTGGATCGATCTTCGCGACCTCCGATTTCAACTCGGAGGTCAGCGTCGCGGGGTTCGAAACGCTCGTGCGGATGACGAGCGACATGATGTTAAACGGGATCTGTGTCTGGGCGAGATACATCTCCGGCGAGTCTTCGTTCCGGAGCGAGAGATGTTTCACGTTGCCGACCACGCCGACGATCTCGCGAATTTTTTCCGGACCTGGTTCGGCACTGAAGCCCGGCTGAATCCGTTTCCCGATCACGTTCTGGCCCGGAAAGTATTTGTCGGCGAAACGCTGATTCACGATCACGACTGGCGTGGTATCGAAACGATCGCGGTCATCGAAAACACGACCCTGCCGGACCGGAATGCCCATCGTCCGGAAGTAGTCGGTGCCAATGATGCGCACCGGCGCGCCGGCGCGTTGACCTTCCGGCAGCGGACGCTCTTCGATATCGAACGACGTCGTCATGTTGCTCCCGCTCAATGGCAGTGGCACGATCGCGCTCGCGTCTTGCACGCCGGGCAAGGCACGGAGCCGCGGCAAAAGCTGATCGAAAAACGCGATGACGTTTTCGTTTTTCGGATAGGCGACTTCGGGCAGCGAAACTTGCGCGGTTAACAAACGCTCGGTCTGAACCCCCATCTGCACTTTGCCGAGACGGGCGAAGCTTTGGATCAGAAGTCCGGCGCAGATGAGGAGGACAAGCGCGAGCGCGACTTCCGTGACGACAAGGCCATTGCGCAAACGGCCTTTGCCTTCACCGCCGCTGCCGCCGCGCATCCCGCTTTTCAGCGAGCTGTTCAGATCAATGTGTGAGGCTTGCAATGCCGGCACGAGGCCGAAGATCACGCCGGTGCCTAACGAGACGAAAAGCGTGAACCCGAGCACAATTCCGTCGAGCCGGATCGTGCTGATACGCGGAATGTTTTGCGGCACGGCTTTGACCAATGCGTCCGTGCCCCACTGCGCGATAAGTAAACCGAAGAAGCCGCCGAGCGCCGCGAGCAGGACGGCTTCGGTCAGTAATTGCCTGACGATTCGTCCGCGACTCGCGCCCATCGCGGCGCGCAAGGCGATCTCCTTTCCGCGCACGGAGGCGCGGGCGAGCAGCAGATTTGCGACGTTCGCATTCGCGATCAGCAACACGCAGACGACGGCTCCGAAGAGGATGTAGAGCGCGGTGCGCACATCGCCGATCAATTCTTCTCGGAGCGGTTTCGTCGCGACACCCATGTGCGTATTATCGTCGGGATATTGCGCCTCCAGCCGCGCGGCGATCGCCGACAAATCGGACTGTGCCTGTGCGACGGTGACGCCGGGTTTCAACCGCCCGATCGATTCCACGCTGTGACTGCCGCGATTCTCCGTCTG
Organism: Chthoniobacterales bacterium; assembly: GCA_045809985.1. Taxonomy (GTDB): domain Bacteria; phylum Verrucomicrobiota; class Verrucomicrobiia; order Chthoniobacterales; family UBA10450; genus JACCTI01. Next base: position 2,988 of record JBJMWV010000179.1, read on the forward strand.
CGGATGCGGTGAGCCATCAGCATTCGATGCCTCGTCCGCAAAGGTAACGTAAAGATCGATCGGATCACCGCCGCGCATCGGAAATTGAAAACCCGCCGGCATCACGCCGATGATGGTGTAAGCGCGACGATCGAGCTGCATCGTGCGGCCGATCACGTCATTTTCGCCGCCGAAGTGTCGCCGCCAGAAATCGTAACTCAGGACAACCTTGAAGCCGCCCGGTCCCCCGCCGGCCTGTTCATCTGCGCGCTCAAATCCACGACCGATCAACGGCTTCACACCGAGCACATCGAAGAAGTCACCGCTCGCCTTGATTGAGCGCAGACTCGTCGCCTCCTGCTCTTCCGTCAGCGCGAGGCCGCGATCATGAAAAACCGCGAGATTTGTGAACGAGCGGTTCTGGTCGCGGTAATCGAAGAAGTCAGGATAGGAGAGTGAGTTCAGCTCGTGATCGGGATTTTTTTCACGCGTGTCGGTCATGCCGACGGCGACGAGCTGTTCCGGCTGGGGAAAGGGCAGCGGCTTGAGCAGGACCGCGTTGACGACGCTGAAGATCGCGGTGTTCGCGCCGATGCCGAGCGCGAGCGTGAGGACCGCGACAAAGGTGAAGCCGGGATGCTTGATCAGTTGACGGAGGCCGTAACGGATGTCGGTGAGCATTTGTCTAACGAGTAGTTATTCGACGCGGAGTGCGATGATCGGATCAACTTTAGTGGCGCGATGTGCCGGCAAGAAGCAGGCGACGAGCGCAACTGCGGCGAGGATGAAAGTGATTAGTGTCAAGGTGAGCGGATCGTACGCGCTGGTACGGAAGAGAATCGATTCCATCGCGCGCGAAGCGGCAAAGGTCGTGAGCAGACCGACGGCTAATCCCAGGCCGATGAGTTTCCCGGCTTGCGAGAGAACGAGGCGCAGGACGTCACGCGTTTGCGCACCGAGCGCCATGCGAATGCCGATTTCGCCGGTGCGTTGCACCACGCTGTAAGCCATCACGCCGTAAATTCCGACGGCCGCAATCACCAGCGCGACGGCGGAGAAAACGGTGAGGAGCAACATCGCGAAACGCTGCTGCGCAATTTTTTCCGCCATGATCTCTTCCAGCGGACGAATCGAACCGATCGGCTGGTCCTTATCAACCGCATAAACCGCCGGGCGCAACGCACTCAACATCGCCGCCGGCGAACCGGCAGTGCGCACCACAACATTGACCGCGTTGAAGGGACTTTGCGCGAAAGGTTCGTAGCTCTGGCTCGTCGTCTCCTTGTCCACACCAGCCTGTTTCACGTCAGCCACGATGCCGACGATTTCGCGCCATTTTTTCGGCGAACCAGGCGCGTCGTTCGGAATGTTGATCCGCTTGCCGATCGGATCCTCGTTCGGGAAAAATTGCCGCGCGAGCGTTTCATTGATGATTGCCACGTGCGGCGCCTGCTTGTCGTCCTGCGCAGTGAAGGCGCGACCACGCATCAATCGGATTCCCATAGCTCGGAAGTAATCCGGCGTGATGGCGTAGTAGGTCGTGCTCGGCCAATCACTCTCCGGCAGTTCGGGACGACCTTCGATCTCAAAGGCCATTGAATAATCGCCGATTAACGGCAGGACTTGCGACACGCCGACAGCTTGCACGCCGGGCAGCGCATTCAGTCGTTGCAGCAAGGAATCGACGAACGCCGTTTGCTGTTCCGGCTTCGGATATTTTTTCTCCGGCAAGGCGAGCCGCAACACGGTCGCATTTTCCGGAACAAATCCGGGATCGACATGCGTCAGCGCCATGAAACTGCGCGCGAGCAAACCGGCGCCGCCTAACAAGACCAAAGCGAAAGCGACTTCCAGAATAACGAGCGCGCTGCGAAATCTCCCGCGCACGCCGCCTTCGGTCGAACCGCGCGCGCCTTGTTTGAGCGCTTCGTTCACATCCGCGTGCGCAGCCAGCCACGACGGTGCCGCGCCGAAGATGACGCCAGTCAGCAAACTGAGCCCGAGTGAAAATGCGACCACCGTGCCGTCGAGATGAATGCTGCTGGTGCGCGGCAATGTCGCAGGCGCGAGCGCGAGCAGCGCCGCCAAACCCCAGTGCGCCAGTATCAAACCAGCAATGCCACCGAAGAGCGCGAGCACCACACTCTCGGTGAGAAGTTGCCTAACGAGTCGTCCGCGACCCGCACCCAGCGCCGCGCGAATGGAAATTTCCCGGTGACGCGCGGTGGCACGCGCGAGCAGCAGATTGGCGATGTTCGCACAGGCGATCAGCAGCACACAGCCGACGGCGCCGAGCAACGTGTAAAGAACGACGCGCACATCGCGCACGCTGTAGTCGAGGACAGACATGACAAAGACGGTCCAGCCTTTGTTGCTCTTCGGATATTGCGCGGCCAGCTGCGCGGCGATCACGCGCATTTCCGCATCGGCTTGCGCGACAGTTACGCCCGGCCGCAACAGACCGGTCGTCGTCACATAATGCGCGCCGCGCGCGTCGTTCGACGTTTCATCCGGCTTGAACGCCATCGGCTTCCAGACGTCCACCTTGTTTTGCTGACCAAAATCTTTGGGCGCAACGCCGACGACTGTGTAGGGCTCGCCATTCAACTGCACCTGTTTGTCGATCACGTTGGCTCCGCCGCCGAAGACGCGTTGCCAAAACGGATAACTCAAGACGACGACGTGATCTTTCCCCGGTGAATCTTCCTCGGCGGAATACCAGCGACCGAGCACCGGCTTCACCCCATAGACGTCGAAATAATTTGCCGTGGTGCGCTGGCCAATCAGGCGCTGCGGTTCGCCTTCACCGGTGAGATTCATCTGCGCTCCGCCGTAAGCCGCGATCTGCTCAAACGACTTCGCCTGCTTCGTCCAATCGATGTAATTCGGCGGTGCGGTGGAGAATTCCGGGAACTGCGGCGGTTGCGCTTCACGAAGGACGACAACGCGATCGGCGTTTGGATAATCGAGCGGCCGCAGCAGGACGCCATTCACGACGGAAAAAATTGCGGAACACGCCCCAATGCCGAGCGCGAGGGTAAGAATGGCAACGACGGTGAAACCCGGACTCTTGAACAGTTGCCGGAACGCATAGCGGAGATCGTTCAACATAGGGATGATTCGTTAGGCACTTATTCGCTGCGGAGAGCTTCGATCGGATCGGTGCGACTGGCGCGATGCGCCGGAAGCCAGCAGGCGATCAGGCAAACCACAGTCATGACCGCGGCGGTGATGGCAAAGGTCTCGGGATGAAATGCCGGGACGTCGAAGAGCAGACTTTGCATCGCGCGGCCGGCGAGCGCGGCGCCGATCAGCCCGAGGAGGGTTCCTGCGCCTAACAAGCGCAAGCCGACGTTCAGGAATTGCGCGCTAATTTGCTCACGCTGCGCGCCGATTGCCATGCGGATGCCAATCTCGCGACGGCGTTGCGCGACAGCGTAACTCAGCACTCCATAGGTGCCGATAGCCGCGAGAAGCAGTGCCACGCCGGAAAAGATTCCAGCGAGCAAAGCAGGCGAACGACGTGCGATAAGGCTCTCGGCAACGCGCGTGTCCATCGAGCGGATGTTATCAATCGCCAACTCCGGATCAGCCGCCGGGACTAGCTTGCGCAGCGTTTCGGCGAACGCTTCCGGCCGCTGGCTTGTGCGCGTAACGACAAAATAAAAGGAGTTCTCCCAATAGGCGAACGGCAGGTAAACCGCTCCCTGCCCGTGCGCTTCTGTGAGCTCCGCTTGCTTCACCGCGCCGACTACCCCAACGATCGTGAAGAGTTTTGCTTCATCCGGCGAACCGGGCTCGGCTACCTGATGGCCGAGCGCGCCGCCGTTTGGCCAGTAACGCCGGGCGAAGTCTTCGTCGACGACGCAGACGTGTTCCGAGCGGTAAGAGTCCGCGGAAGTGAGGAAGCGTCCTTCGCGCAACGGAATGCCGAGAGCGGTGAAGTAATCACCCGCGACGCCATACGAATAATGACCGTGCAGTGATTGACCCGGCGGCGGCACGTAGTCCTTCGGCGCGAACGCGGTTTTACCGTTGTCTCCGCTTAACGGCATGTTGCTGATTATTCCGGCTGCAGTAACGGCAGGTTGCTGACGAATTAACTCAAGCAGGCGGTCCGCGATTTCAGCGCGGTGGTCCGGATGAGGCTGCCAAGGCATCGTGAAATGGCCGGTAAGAACATGCTCCGACTGAAAACCCGGAGAAACGGCCATGACTTTTTTCAGGCTCAACCCGAGTAGCGCAGCACCGGCAAGAAGAACGAGCGCGAGCGCGATCTGCGCGATGATGAACCCGTGCCGCAGCCGCTGCGCGGCGCGGCTCACCGTCCCGGTGCGCGATTCGGATTGAAGCGCATTCGCCAAATGGCTGCTGATGTTGAACCAGGCGATCGGCGCCGCAATCGCGATCCCGAGAACAACGGCCGCAACGAGGCCGATTGATGCGAGCCAGCCATCGAAGGCGATGTGCGCACCGAGAGGCAGACGATTCGCGCCGAGAACTTCAAGGAGGTGAGTTCCCCACGCGCCGACGATGACACCAACGACGCCGCCCGCAGAGGTGAGTAACACCGTCTCCGTCATCACCTGAGCCACTACATGACCGCGGCCAGCTCCCATTGATCGACGGATAGCCATTTCTTTCGCGCGACTGCTCGCGCGGATCAGAAGCAGGTTCACCAGATTGACGGCGCCGATCAGCAGAAGAAAAAACACTCCCGCCTGCATGAGCAAAAGCGTAGGACGGATGGAGCGGACGTGCTCCGCGTGAAGCGAAACGACCGGTGAGCGAAAGCCAGCTTCCGCCATCATCTTCGCTTCGGGATTGTCTTTCTCGACCTCGGCATTGTGCGCGTCGATCTGCCCTTGCGCTTCGGCGATCGTCGCGCCCGGTTTCAGGCGAGCGATCATGTGCCTGGCACCACCGCCGGAATGGCGTTGTTTCGGAGTGCGATCTTCCGCTCGAGACCGTATCGGCAGAAACACGCGCGCCTCGGAGGAGAGGAAGCTGAAATCAGGCGGCAACACGCCGACGATCTTTCTTGCGATGCCGTTCACGCGCAGATCGCGGCCGAGGACATTCGGATCCGCGTTAAGCCGCTGGCGCCAGTAGGCGTCGGTTAGGATGGCCACGCCGTTGCTTTCCGCCACCTCCGCTTCCGCTTCGCTAAAGCTGCGACCCATCGCGAGGTTCACCCCGAGCGTAGCGAAAAACTCCGGTGAGATGCGCATGATCTCTACCTGCTCGGTCGCGCCCGGCTCCCCGACGACTTCACTCCGATCATTATAAATCGAGAGGCTGGAGAACGCCGGGATGTTGCCACGCCGCTCGTAGTAATTGGTCAGCGAGCAACCATCGTTCTCGACGCCGGCTTTCGGATAGGTGTTGTAGATAGTGACGAGCCGATCCGCCTTCGGAAACGGCAGCGGGCGCAACAGCACGGAATTAATGACCGCGAAGATCGCGAGATTCGCGCCGAGACAGATCGCGATTGTCGCCAGCGCCGTAATTGTGAAGCCGGGCGACTTCAGCCATAGACGGAGCGCGTAGCGAAGATCGTTCAGCATTGCTGAAGCTACTCCGTGCGAAGCGCCTGAATCGGATTTACGAGAGTGGCGCGACGCGCGGGCATAAAGCACGCGAACAAACCAACCGCGGCCAGCATCACAGCGGTGCCGGCGAGCAGCGCAGGATTGCCAGCGGAGACTTGATACAGCTGGGCGGTGAGCAAGCGGCCCATGGCAAAGGCACCGGCGAGTCCGAGCACGAGACCGATGATCACCGGCATCATTCCCTGACTGACGACGAGACGCAGGACGTCCATGGTCTGCGCGCCGAGCGCCATGCGCACGCCGATTTCGCCGGTGCGTTGCTCAACCGTGTAAGCGACCGCGCCGTAAATACCTACTGCCGCGAGGACCATCGCAACGGCCGCGAACGCGCCGAGCAGCGACATGGTGAGACGCTGTTGGCCTAACGACTGGTTAACGACAGCCTCCATCGTTTGCGGCTGGATAATCGGGAGCTGTGGATCGACGCGATTGAGCGCGGCACGAACGATCGCACCGGCAGACTCCGGCTTCATCGGCGTGCGCACGACGACGTTGCAGAAAGGCGCGGTGCGCTGGGGCCATGGACGATAAAACTCGACGTCGTTCGCTTTATCGAGCCGGAGCGACCGGACATCGCCGACCACTCCGACCACTTCGGTGACAAGGCCGGTGCCGTTGTCTGTCCCGAAATACATCTGCTTGCCGACGGGATCTTCGCCCGGGAAAAGCTTCTTCGCGGCCGATTTGCTGATCAGCACCACCGGTGGCTTGTCCAGACCATCGCGCTCATCAAAGTCGCGGCCGGCGAGGAGCGGAATGCCAAACGTCTTCATGTAGCCGGGCGCGATGCTGTTGTTCTTACCGAGCGGACGTTGATTGACTGGCGGAGGATTACCATCGACCCGCGCGTAGGGTGAACTTGAATTGTTACCGCCGAGCGGAACGCCGTCGGCGATCGCGACCGCTTCAACGCCCGCGCTGTTTTGCAGTTCGTTCTGCAAACGCTCAACAAAACGCGCGCGCGCGGCGTTGTCCGGATACGCAGCCTCCGGCATTCCGACTGCACCGACCCACGTGTGATCGAAACGGAATCCGGCGTCCTGTCGGCTCAGGCGGAGAAAGCTCGTGATTAAGAGAGCCGCGCCAGCAAGCAGCACGACCGACAATCCAACCTGCGTCGCGACCAAGCCGCGACGGAACCGCTGCTGACCACGGCTGCCCTGCATCGCACGGCCGCCGTCTTTCAACCCATCAACCAGATCGGCACGCGAGCTTTGCCATGCCGGATAACAGCCCATCGCGAGGCCGGTGAGGAGCGAGATGCCGAGCGTGAAGAGCAGAACGGGGGTGTTCAGCGAAATCCCGCCGGAAGCGATCGGCAGATTATCGAGCGCGAGCTTCGGCACGATCGATACGATCCAGAGTGCGAGGAGCAAACCGGCGAGACCGGCGATCAGACTAACGACCATGCTTTCGAGGACGAACAGCCTAACGACTCCTTGCCTCGACGCGCCAAGAGCCATGCGCAGCGCGATCTCACGTCGACGTCCGGTGAAACGAACGAGGAGGAGATTCGCGACATTGCTGCAGGCGATGAGCAGAACCGCACCAACCGCAGCGAGCAAAGTGAAGAATGCCGGGCGCAAGTTGCCGGTGGAAGTATCGGCCGCTGTGCGGACAACTGGCGCCCAGGTGTTATCGGCGTTTTCAGGAAACTTCTCTTTATAAGATGCCTGCAGTGCGGGCATCTGCGCGCGGACCTGGTCGATCGTCACACCCTGTTTGATGCGACCAACCGCGCGCATGAAACTCACGCCGCGCATCAGCCGGTCTTTCGGAAGACCAGTGAGCTGAAACGGCTTCACCGTGAAGACTTCTGAATTCGGGCCGAACCAGGCGAGCGGCATATTCGGAATGATGCCGACGATCGTGGTCGCGACGCCGTTGAGATTGACTGCGCGGCCGATCGCGTCCGGATCAGAGCCGAGGCGTTTCTTCCAGAAGTTCTCCGTCACCAGCGCGACGTCGGCAGACATCTCTTCTTCGGGCAGGAAGTTGCGACCGCGGATCGTCTTGATGCCTAACAAGTCAAAGTAATTCGCGGTGACGTTCGCGCCGAAGAGCTGCACCGGGTCTCCGAGGCCCGTGAGGATGTAGCCGTTGCCCGCATCCACTCCGAACTCGCTGAAGACGGTTTGCCCGTCGCGATACTGCCAGAAACGCGGGACAGACATCGGCAGTTGCTCGAGGTTCCGCTCCTTCGCTTCGGCCTGGATGACGACGAGGCGGTCGGGTTCTTTGAAGTTGAGCCCGCGCAGGAAGATGTCGTTCATCAGGCTGAAGATCGCGGTGTTCATCCCGATCCCGATGGCAAGCGTCAGGACGGTGAGCAACGTGAAGCCGGGCGACTTCAGGAGTTGGCGAAAGGCGAAGCGGATGTCGTGCATGGAATGATTATTCGTTAGGCCAAGTTAACGCGCCGCGGTCTTCGCCGGCGCAGGGCGAAGCGAGACGCTGCCGGCGTTGGCGCGCAGAATGACTGACTTGCCACCGCCGTTCATTGTCCCGCGCAACTCGTCGCGTTCGTTGCTGCTCGTGTTGAGCGACAGACCGTTTGCGACTGCGCCGCTGCTTGCACGCGCGTCGATGTTGATCGCCGCGTCGGTCGGCACATTGAGAACAATGCTGCCCGCGGAACTGGAGAGATCGACATCACCCGGCACGGGTGAGATCAGGCTCGCAGTGATCGATCCGCCGGACGTTTCGCCAGAAACCTTGCCGCCGATGTTGTCGATCTGCAGCGTTCCGCCGCTCGTGCGCACCAGTGTGTCGCCTTTGAAATCGCGCACGTCGATCGAGCCACCGGAGGTCCGCGCGTCGAGACTGCCGGTGCCGCCGGTCGAGTGAATTCCGCCGCCGCTCGTCTTCACCACGAGCGCGCCTTCGCAGTCCGCGATCGCGATTCCGCCGCCGCTCGTCTTCGCATCGATCGGCCCATGCAATTTCGTCAGCTTCAATTTCCCGCCGCTCGTTGCCGCTTTCAGCGTACCGGTTACGTCAGCGGCTGAGATCGCGCCGCCACCCGTGCGGAGATCGAGGTTGAAATTCTTCGGCACGTGGACGGTGTACTTCGCGTCCATCTCGATGTGTCCGTGCCAGGACCAGCCGCGATTATCTTTGCGGCGCGCCGTTAGCCTGACGGTGTTCCCGTCTTTGCTGATGAGAATCGGCGCTTCGTCGAGGAATTGCTTTTCCGAAGCTTCGTTGCGCATGTCGATCTCGCGATGCGCCTGAATCGAAACCTTGTCGCCACCAGCGGCATCGATGTCGACGCTGCCGAAACTGACGTCGACGACGAGATTGCCGCCTGACCCAACATCTACCTGTTGGTTCACGTTCTCTTCGGTTTCGCCGAAGACATAGACAGCAGTGAGGATAAGAACAAAGAGCGCTCGGAGAATCATGGCAGGTCCTTTCGTTTGACGGAACTTCGCGGTTCCTTTGCAGGGCTCGTGCCACCGACCTTCACTCCGGCTTTAGCCGCTGCGATGCAGTGACTTACGTGAGCGGACGAATACGCTACTTCACGTGCAATGTCCCGTCGTCGGGATTTTGTCGTCCCGCTTTCGCAACGCTAAACCGCCGCGCGTTTATTGCCGTGCGAGCCGACGAAAAAGGAGCGCGCCGATGCCAATAAAAAGGACATTCGGGAACCAGACGAGCAGCTCCGGATGCATCTGCGGTTTCAAACGCAGCGTGTCGGCCGCGATCACAAACAGGAAGTAGGAAAACGCGACGAGGAGACTGATCAGGAAGCCCATCGAAGTCTCGCGTCGATGCGCGGTGACGCCGAGCGGGACGGCCATAATCGCGAACGCGAGACATGAAAACGGAAACGAAAAGCGCTTGTTCAATTCAGTCCGCGTCGCGCTCTGCGTCTTGATATCGGTCGTCTTCAGTTGGTCGATCAGCTCCTCAACCGAAAGCGTCGAGCGATTCGGCCGCTTCTTCTCTTTATTATAGAGCTCCTCAAGACTGATCGGCAGTGTCCCTTCCGCCATGTTGATCCCGTCCTTAATCTTGCGCAGATCGAACGGGTCCTGCTCGTCGCGCTGCTGATAGCGAGCGTTGTACAGATGCATCAGGATGCGCTGATTCGGCAGATCGGCCTCCAGCGTGCCAGTGCGCGCATGCGTCACACGCACCGGCATGGACTTATCGTCCATCTCGAAGACGACGATGTTCTCGAGCTGATTTCCTTGCTTCTTGCCGACGTAAATTTTGCGCCCGGGAAACTGGTCGATGACCTGATCGCTGCCGAAGAGCGCCATCGGGTTGCGCGTCGCAAGATCGAAGATCGTCCTGCGCAACTTCTGCTGCGCAGCCGGCGCGACGATCGCGTTCAGCCAGATCGACAAGCCCGTGCAGATGACGGCGATCACCGCGAGTGATGCACAAATCCGCAGAATGCTGACGCCGTTGGAACGCAGCGCGATCAACTCATTGTCAGCTGAGAGACGGCCGAACGTCAGCAGGATCGCGGTGAGCAGACCCCATGGAATCGTGAAGATGAGCGAGAACGGCAGAATGTAGGCGACAAAGGTGATGATGTATTCCGGCGGCACGTCGTGATTGACGAGGAGCGGCAGCAGGCGCCGAAAGATGTTCCCGATCACGAGAACAAGGCTGAGCACCGCGACCGCAAAGAAGAGGTTCATGAGCAACTCGCGGCTCATGGAGCGGTCAATCAACTTCATCGTGCCGAACCGGTACGCGTGTTGCGAAGAACCGCCAAATCGAAAGCGTCATCTTGAGCGACGCCGGGAACTCCCGTCGCGGTATCACTCGTTAGGCAGCGAGCTTCCCTCGCCTTCGCAGCGCTCCGCTCGAGACGGCGCTACGGTTTCTTCTTGCGCGCTGGGGTCGGCGACGAACTCGGCGACGGTATCGCGCTCGGAAGC
>JBJMWV010000180.1:0-4842 GCA_045809985.1 Chthoniobacterales bacterium
CGCAGTTTCACACTTTCGTCGCTGACCGCGCGCCGTGGGATGTGATCTGCGATGGCCTTCCCGAGTATCCGGAGCGGCGCGTCTAACACCGTATTCGGACCTCGACGCAGTGCTATTTCGGCAGGTCTTTGCTGCCTAGCTTAGAAAACCTGGCTTCGGTGCCGTTCTCGGTCCTCGTCTTCTTAAGACTTGCTTTTTGATCTCTTACCGTCTCGAGGAATTTAGTTAATCCTCCGTTCAAGTTGCCGTTAGCAGCGTCCCATTCCGGCCGCGGCTTGAAGGTAACTCCTGGATAAAGCTTCTCGAAGTCGGGAACGATTTTGTTCTCCTTCTGAACCTTGGCAACGATTTGGGTAAGGTTATCTACGTCGCCAAAGGCATAGCCATTGATGTAGGGCCCGACCAATTGCTGGAAAGCATTTGCTGCCTGCACCAGCTCGAAGGCGGGAGCGCCGATACTGCCCATCTTTTCCCGGTCGACCAGGGAAGCAAAAAGGCGGCCGCGATATTGCGCCGAGTAAAACCAATAGGTGGATTCATTTCTGAAACCGAGATCGTAAAGGCGAATCGCTGCGACATAGACTTCCGGGAACCGGAGTTGGTTCCACGACTGCTTCATCTTGTTCATTGTCGCGACAAACTCCGACTCGCTGCTTGCCGCCAGGCCCTTGCTGAATGGACCGGCCTCTATTGTCGGTCCCTTGGAGTTGTAGAAGGGCGTGATATAGACCTCGATCCGCGCTGGATCGCCTGTGACTTGGGCAATGACCGGGGTAACGAACGCGCAGGCGATAACAGCCAAACCAAGCCAGCTATTCACTTCTACTTAAGACGATCCTACGGTGTCGACGGAGCAGGCTGCGCCGACGGAGCGCCTTTCGGGAACGCCATCTCGGGTATCGAGTTTGTGTTCTGGAAGGCTGCGATCCGCCAGTTACCCGCGCTTTTCTGCACGAGCTGAGTCTGGATGCCCTGCTGCGGAGTAGGCAATCCCTGCGGCGTCCGTGCGCCGGTCATCGTCCAGCGGACATGAACGACCGCTAAGTCAGGATTGAGGAAGCGAACGTCCACGTCGGCGATTTTCAGAACGCTTTGCGCGAAGACAAACGCATATGCATCGGTAAGCTTCTTCTCGATTTCGGCCCGACCTTTCCACCACCAGCCGACTATGTTGACGCAGTCGCCGTCGTTCGTGAACAAGTCCGCGTAAGCTTTCGCATCGTGGCGGTTCCACGCCTCTTCTTGTTGCGTCTCTAACTTGCGGATCGCGGCTTCGTCCGCTGCGTTGTCGGCAGCCGCAGCGGGATTCGTTAGCTGGAAAATTGCGGAGGCAACGCCGAGCACCAGGAAAGACTTCGCATGCATGCGCCTGGTCTCCCAAGAGCCGAAGGCGAAGTCAACTCGATAGGCCGCTGGCGCGAGCTCCGAGCGTTGGCGCAACATCGCCACCAAACAAAAAACGCCCCGTGCCTGTCGACACGGGGCGTTTCGTGATTTGTTCGAGATTACCGGTTAGCCGACGCCATTCTGTCGGACTTCGGCGCCGAAGACATCGAAGAGGTGGTCACGTCCTCCGCGCCCGCCGTCTTGAAGATCTCCTTCGCGCGATCTTCCTCTTTGTCGTCGTGCGCATGCACCGCGATGAGGTAATTACCCGACCTGAGCTTCTCTTCGTAGCGCTTGGCTTCGAATTCCGGAATGCCCATGCCGATGAGGCCGCCGACGACTCCGCCGGTGGTAGCACCGATGGCCGCGCCGCTGAGCGCCGCCATGATCGGACCCGCCGCGATGAATGGGCCTACGCCGGGGATCGCGAGTGCGCCGATGCCTGCGAGCAGGCCGAGCACGCCGCCCGTCACTCCGCCGGTGGCCGCGCCTGTGGTCGCGCCTTCCGGCGCCTTGGTCGCTTTCACGTGTCCGATGTCATGCTTCCCTTCGGTGTCGGGAAGGAGGACGGAGATCTCTGAGGTCGCGAAGCCTGCGGATTGCAAACGCTCCACGATTCCCTCCGCCTGCGTACGTGATTTGGCGATACAGAAGACTGATTTTTTTGACATGATATTTGGTGTGTTTGGTTGGTTCGTTGGTTGAAGTTATTTCGCTGCTTTGACGTCGAGCTGGTTCTCGATTTTCGCTTTGCCGGCGTTCTTTTTCGCGAGCTCTGCGATCTTGCTTTTCTCGGCCGCGCTGTTCACCGGGCCGCGCAAGGTGACGATCCCGTTGGCGGTGATGATCTTTACGTTCTTCGCTGTCATGCTCAGTGAGCCGTCGCCGACTACGGCGCGACGAATCGCGGCCGTGGTCTTGATGTCTTCCGAGCTTTCGGATTGATCGCCGGAAGTCTTGCTTTCACCGGAGCGATCGCGTTCGTTGCGGCCGGTGTTATCGGCCGCAGTCTTCGAGTTGGTCTTGCTCTCCTGCGCGGCTGCTGAGAGCGCGAGCGCGACGAGAGATAGCAAAGAGAGAGTTAGTCGTTTCATAGTTTGGTTTGCCGCCGAATATGGCGACAGACTGAATTCGGAACTCAACTCCGCTTCGGCCCCTTTTTACGGAGAAATCGCAAGCACCTGCTGCTTGCAAGTGTCGGCAGTGTGGGCAGCCTGTAGAAACTAGAACGCCTGTAGAAACTACCTAGGCGCGGTTGCGCGAGATGAGTTCGCGCAGCACGAACGGCAGGATGCCGCCGTGGCGATAGTAATCGATCTCGATTGGCGTATCGATGCGCAGCTTCACTGGGACGGATTGCGGCTTCCCGTCCTTCCGCGTGATCTCCAGCGTCACCATCTGGCCAGGCTGAATATCATTCGTTAGGCCAGTAATGCTGTAGGTCTCGCTGCCGTCGAGACCTAACGACTGCGCGTTTGTTCCTTCTTCAAACTGCAACGGGAGCACGCCCATTCCGACAAGATTAGACCGATGGATGCGCTCGAAGCTCGCAGCGATTACTGCTTTCACACCTAACAAGCGCGTGCCTTTCGCGGCCCAATCGCGCGACGAGCCGGTGCCGTATTCGTGGCCAGCGAGGATAACGAGCGGCACGCCGGCGGCCTGATACTTCATCGAGGCATCGTAGATCGACATCTGCTCGCCGCCGGGCTGATGCACTGTGACGCCGCCTTCGACGCCGGGAACCATCAGGTTCTTGATTCGGACGTTCGCAAACGTGCCACGGGTCATGACGAGATCGTTGCCGCGGCGTGAGCCGTAGCTGTTGAAATCGGCGGGCTCGATGCCGCGCGATTTCAGGTATTGGCCAGCCGGCGAAGTGGCCTTGATCGCGCCCGCGGGTGAGATGTGATCGGTCGTGACCGAGTCGCCAAAGATGCCAAGCGGTCGCGCATTCCGAATGTCCTCGATGCGACCCGCTTCCATGCCGAAGTCTTTGAAGAACGGCGGTTCATGGATGTAATCACTCTTCTCGTCCCACTCGTAGATCTCGCCGACACTCGACGGGATCTCGTTCCACTTCGGGTTCTGCGCGGCGAAGTCGCGATACAAGCGGCGGAAGACTTCCGGCGTGAGCGCGGTGCGCAGGGTGTCGCGGATCTCCTGCAGCGTGGGCCAAAGGTCGCGCAGGTAAACATCCTTGCCCTCCTTGTCTTTACCTAACGAGTCCTTCGATAGGTCCAGGTCAACCCGACCGGCGAGCGCAAACGCGACGACGAGCGGCGGCGACATGAGGAAGTTGGCCTTGATGTTCTGGTGCACGCGCGCTTCGAAGTTGCGGTTGCCGGAAAGCACGGACGCAGCGACGAGATCGTTCTCGTTGATCGCCTTTTCGATCTTCGGATCGAGCGGGCCGGAGTTACCGATGCACGTCGTGCAGCCGTAGCCGACGGTCTGAAATCCGAGCTGATCGAGATACTTCTGCAGTCCGGTTTTGTTCAGGTAATCGGTCACCACGCGCGAGCCGGGCGCGAGCGAAGTCTTCACTGCCGGATCGACGCGCAGTCCGCGCTCGACTGCTTTCTTCGCGAGCAGACCGGACGCGAGCATCACGCTCGGGTTGCTCGTGTTCGTGCAGCTCGTGATTGCCGCGATCAGCACACTGCCGTGGCCGATCTCAGCGTGACCTTCCTTAAATTCTTTCGCGTGCGTTTCCGCGAGCATGTCGGCCGGCGTCGCGGTCGGCCGGTTCGTGATCATTTCGGAATGACCAACCGTCTTCCCGATCTTGTCGCCTTCACCTGCGGCCATACCTTTGCCGGTATCGGTCGGGCTGGCGACACTCGCCGGCTCAAGCTCACCATCAGTCGGTTTGGCATGGCCGTTGAGATCGATCGCGAAGCGTTTGCCTAACAAGTTCTCGCTCTTCCCGTAGCCGCCGTCCTTCACCGACTTCGCGAAAAGAGAACGGAAGGTATTGCCGAGCTCGGGGAGATTGATGCGGTCCTGCGGACGCTTCGGGCCGGCGACACTCGGCTGCACGTCGGCGAGATTCAGCTCGAGGTCGACGCTGTAATCCACCTGCCCTTTGCGCGGCATGCCGAACATGTTTTGTGCGCGGAAGTAGTTCTCGAATGCCGCGCACTGTTCCTCGCTGCGGCCTGTCGAACGCAGATACGCAACTGATTCATGATCGACCGGGAAGAAGCCCATCGTCGCGCCGTACTCCGGCGACATATTGCCGATCGTCGCGCGATCGGCGACGGGCAACGACTCCGCGCCGTCCCCGTAGAACTCGACGAATTTTCCGACCACCTTTTGCGCGCGAAGCATCTGCGTGATGTGCAACGCGAGATCGGTCGCGGTCACGCCTTCGCGCAACTCGCCGCTCATGTGCACGCCCACGACTTCCGGTGTTAGGAAATAAACCGGCTGACCAAGCATGCCGGCTTCCGC
>JBJMWV010000181.1:0-9759 GCA_045809985.1 Chthoniobacterales bacterium
CGCGTGGCGGACGCACGGGGCGAACTGGCGCGAGCCAGCGGCGCGCTTCGCCCGCAATTGCTCAAGGGAAGGCTCGACCGCGCAACTGACCGGCTGCAGGCGGTCTGGCGGCTGGCGCAGTCAGTCAATCCGGAAAATCTCGAGGCAGTTCGGTCCCGCCTAACGAGTGTGCCGTTTAGCGTCCTCGGAAAAGTGACTGGCGACGAGCTGCGCATCCGCGTCGCAGAGGAAGATTTTCGCTGGCCAATCGCCGAGCTGCACGACCTCTGGTTCAATTCCATAGCCCAAATCATGGAGTCGGACGCGAGCGAGTCTTGAGTGCGACGGCGATTCGTGGATTGTAGCTGACAATGTCCTTCGATCTCTCGAGGCAGAGCGCCGCGGAAAGCTCTCCGCACCCCGCGCACGAGTGCGGCATCTTCGCCGTTTTCGGCCATCCGAACGCGGCTGTGCTGACCTACTACGGGCTATTTGCGCTGCAGCATCGTGGCCAGGAGAGCGCGGGCATCGTGACGACGAACGGTGCCGGGCAGACCTTTCAGATGCACCGCGATATGGGTCTCGTTTCGCAGGTCTTCGGCGCGGCGGAACTCGAGCGACTGAAGGGAACGCGGGCAGTTGGTCATGCGCGTTACTCGACCACCGGATCGAGCACATTGAAAAATGCGCAACCGTTCGTGGTCGATTGTTTCCGCGGACAGATCGCGGTCGCGCACAACGGCAATCTGATCAACGCCGCGGTACTGCGCGACGAACTCGAACGTAAAGGCTCAATTTTCCAGACGACCGCGGACAGCGAGATCATCCCGCATCTCCTCGCGCAACCGCAACAGAACGGGAGCAGCGCCCTAAGTGTGCTGCGCCGACTGGAAGGCGCCTTCTCGGTCGTGATCATGAGCGAGCGCGAGATCATCGCGGTGCGCGATCCGTTCGGCTTCCGCCCGCTCGTCTTGGGCAAGCTCGATGGCGCTTACATTTTCGCGTCGGAAACGTGTGCCTTCGATCTCGTGCACGCCGAGTTCATCCGCGAAGTCGAGCCCGGTGAAGTTGTGATCGTGAGCGAAGAAGGCATCCGCTCTGAGTGGCCGTTCCGCGATGAGAAGCAGGCGTTTTGCATGTTCGAGTACGTCTACTTCTCGCGGCCGGATAGCATCGTCGGCGGCGTGAATGTCGCGAAAGTGCGGACGCAAATGGGCCGCGAATTAGCTCGGCGTTATCCGGTTGAAGCAGATCTTGTCGTGCCGGTGCCGGACTCAGGTAACTACGCGGCGCTCGGCTTCGCGCATGAGCTTGGGATTCCCTACGAGCACGCGTTTGTGCGCAATCACTACATTGGCCGCACCTTTCTCCAGCCGAGCCAGCTTATTCGCGACTTCGATGTGCGAGTAAAATTGAACCTGATCAAAGAAGCCGTGGAAGGTAAGCGGGTCGTGGTGATCGACGACTCAATCGTTCGCGGCACCACCGCACGGGCGCGTGTCGTTAACTTGCGCGAAGCAGGGGCGAAGGAAGTGCACATGCGAGTGAGTTGTCCGCCGCATCGTTTCGCCTGCCATTACGGCATCGATTTTCCTGATCCGGAGAAGTTAATCGCGAACCAGCTTTCGATGGAAAAGATCTGCGAGTATCTCGGCGTCGATAGTCTTGGTTACCTCGACGTCGATGGAATGATTCGCGCGACTGGCCGTCCGGCTGATTCATTCTGCCTCGCCTGCTTCACTGGTAACTATCCCCTGCCCGTCGATCCGGAGCTGGACAAGTTCATCATGGAAAAACGCGAAGGCCGCTCGAAAGCGCTCGCGGAACAGGAAGCGCAGCCGACGCTCTTTGCGGATCTCACTTAGCGTCCGCCGCGCGCGCATGAAATCGAAGAAAGCGTACGCGCGCGCCGGTGTTGATGTTGATCTGGGCAACCTCGTAAAGCGTCGCATCCAGGCGCGGGTGAAGAGCACGCATGGTCCCGAAGTGCTCGGCAACATCGGCGGCTTCGGCGGTTTATTTGCACCGAACTTCAACGGCATGCGCGAGCCGGTGCTGGTCGCGAGCGTCGATGGCGTCGGGACAAAACTGAAGATCGCCTTCGCGATGAACAAGCACGACACGGTCGGTGCTGACCTTGTTAATCATTGTATCAACGACATTGCAGTGCTCGGCGCGCGGCCCTTGTTCTTTCTCGATTACATCGGCGCGGAAAGGCTGGAGCCGCGCGTTTTTGACCAGATCCTTGCCGGCTTTACGAAAGCTTGCCGCGCTGGTGGCTGTGCACTCATCGGCGGTGAGACGGCGCAGATGCCGGGCATGTATCAGCGCGGCGAATACGATCTCGCGGGCTGCATTGTTGGTGTGGTCGATCGCGCGACGATGCTGGATGGCAGCCGTATCAGGACTGGCGATGCGATCCTCGGCTTGCCATCGAATGGGCTGCATACCAATGGCTACTCGCTCGCCCGCAAGATCCTCCTCGAGCAGATGGGGCTGAAGCTGAGCGCGAAGCTACCGGGGCTGAAGCACTCGTTAGGCGAAGAGCTTCTCCGGACGCACAAGAACTACCAGCCGGCCTTGAGCAAAGTCGGCTTTAGCCGCTTCCACGCTCTCGCACATATCACAGGTGGCGGCTTAGTCGATAACCTGCCACGCGTTCTTCCAAAGGACTGCGACGCGGTAATCGAGACGAAAAGCTGGCGGGTGCCGGCGATCTTTGAGTTGCTCGCGGAAAAGGGACGCGTGAATCGCGAAGAGATGTATCAGGTCTTCAACATGGGCATCGGCATGGTTGCGATCGTCGCGGCGAAGGACGCAAAGGAGATCGCACGAAAGCTGAAGGCGCGCGTCATCGGTCGGATCGAACGCGGAACTGGCGTGACTCGCCTGTTGTTCTAATCTCACGCCATGGAGAAGCGGCAACTCGGCAAGACGGACATGCAGGTCAGCGTGCTCGGGTTTGGCGGCGCCGAGATTGGCTATGAAGGAGCAACGACAGAGACGGTGCAGACGTTGCTCAACAGTGCGCTCGATGCCGGGCTCAATGTCATCGATACAGCGGAGTGCTATGAAACAAGCGAGGAGCTAATCGGCCAGACGGTCAGTCACCGCCGGGATGAGTTTTATCTCTTCACCAAAGTAGGACATCCGCGCGGCGTGGGCAGCGAGGATTGGTCGGCTGCTTCTGTCCTGGAGAGCATCGAACGCAGCTTGCGCCGAATGAAGACGGATCGAGTTGATCTCGTGCAGCTCCATAGCTGCTCGGAATCGGTGCTGCGCAAAGGCGAAGCGATCACCGCATTGCAGACGGCGCGTGAGCGCGGCTACACGCGCTACATTGGTTACAGCGGTGATAGTCGCGCGGCGAAGTTCGCTGTGGAATGCGACGTCTTCGATACCTTGCAGACTTCGCTCAACATCGCGGAGCAGGAGCCGATTGAACTTATCTTGCCGATCGCGCGTGAGAAGAACATGGGCGTGATCGCGAAGCGGCCCATTGCGAACGCGGCATGGAAGTCGGGCCATAGGCCGATCGACTCCTACCAGCACACTTACTGGGATCGTTTGCGCAAGCTCGACTACGACTTCATTCGCAATCGCCCGCTCGAAGAATCCATTCGCATGGCCCTTCGCTTTACCTTGAGCGTGCCTGGAGTGCATACCGCAATCGTCGGCACAACTAAGCCAGAGCGCTGGCAGCAGAACGCGCAGATGCTCGAAGCTGGTTCGTTAAGTGAAGCGGAATTCGGCGCGATCCGCGAACGCTGGGACGACATCGCGCCTTCAACCTGGGTGGGACAAACATGAAACAGCGCAAACTCGGCCGCGGTGGCCCCTGCGTCTCCGCCCTTGGATTAGGCTGCATGGGCATGTCCGATTTCTACGGCGGACGTGACGACACCGAGTCGCTCGCCACCATTCACCGCGCGCTCGAGCTAGGCATTACCTTCTTCGATACCGCGGACATGTACGGGCCGCATACGAACGAGCAGTTGTTAGGTCGTGCTTTGAGTGGGCATCGCGAACAGGTGGTGATCGCGACGAAGTTCGGCATCCTGCGCGACCCGGAGCATCCGGAGTTTCGCGGGGTTAGCGGGAAGGCCGACTACGTGAAGCAAGCTTGCGAAGGGAGCCTGCGCCGGCTGCGGATCGAGTGCATCGATCTCAACTACCAGCACCGCGTTGATCCCGAGATGCCAATTGAGGAAACGGTCGGCGCGATGGCAGACCTAGTGAAGACAGGAAAGGTGCGCTATCTCGGTCTTTCGGAAGCAGGCGCCGATACAATCCGCCGTGCGCATGCCGTTCATCCAATCACCGCAGTGCAATCTGAATACTCACTCTGGACCCGTGATCCGGAAGATGAAGTCCTCCAGACCTGCCGCGAGCTAGGAATCGGCTTTGTCCCGTATAGTCCGCTCGGCCGCGGCTTCCTCACCGGGCAAATCAAACGCTCCGAAGACCTGGCGGAAGATGATTACCGCCGGCATTCGCCGCGCTTTCAAGGAGAGAACTTCCAGCGCAATCTCGACCTGGTCCAGCGGGTAGGCGAGATCGCACGCGAGAAACATTGCACGCCAGCGCAGCTCGCACTCGCCTGGGTGCTCGCGCAAGGCGAAGACATCGTTCCAATTCCCGGAACGAAGCGCCGAAAATATCTGCAGGAAAATGTCGGCGCGGTCGACGTCTACCTAACGACTGCCGACGTCGCGCGAATCAACGAAGTCGCACCGAAAGGTGCGTTTGCCGGAGAACGCTATCCGGCCGCTGCGATGGCGAGCGTGAACCGCTAACTGCGGTTCACGCTCCACCGCAAAAAATTAGCCTTTCTTTCCGGCGCGACGTGCTGCCCAGCGGGCGCGCATCGCTTCGGCGAGGCGCCTGCGACCAGCGGGAGTGATTCCACCACGGCGCTTCGAACCGCCGCTCTTACCACCGCCGCCTTTGCTGCCAGCACTCTTACTCGAAGAACTGCTGCCGCCGCCGCTACTTTCGCTGCTACCACCTTTTTGCTTCGCCCAGCGCGCACGTGCTGCCGCGGCCAGCTTCGCTTTGGTTGCAGCGGACATCGGACGACGACGTCCACGTCCACGTCCGCGACCACCGCCGCCGCCGCCGGTGCTGGCCGTGGAGGTGGAAGCTTGTGTCGTGGTAGCACCGCTACCTGGCGGACGGCCAGGGCCGCGCGCTGATCCAGTGCCGAACAAAGAGCTAAGCCGGCGCTCCAAGTTATTGATCTGTTCGCGAATTGAAACGGCTTCCTTCAGTTTATCTAGGGACAAGTCCATGCGCGCTATGTAAGCCCTAAATGGGTGAGTGCAACTACCTTTAGTAAGTAGAAAGAAAAAGTTCGCACCTGCCCTGTCTTAGTTATATTGGCAGCCGCGCGGGCAGTTAGCTCAGCGGTAGAGCGGCACGTTTACACCGTGTTGGTCGGGGGTTCGATCCCCTCACTGCCCAGATAATCTTCCCTTCTCTGTTAATCTCGGCTCATCCGAGCCGTAGAAAACGCCCTATGACGAAGCGGTAGACTCCTCGGCCACGACCGGTGGTTCCCAGAGCTCTATCTTCGTTCCGTCGGGATCGATCACCCAGCCAAACTTCCCGAATTCCGACGAGTCGGTCTTCTCTTCAACCTGCACACCTTCGCGACGTAGCTCGGCGAGAAGCGCATCCAGATCGTGAACGCGGAAGTTGATCATGTAAGGCTTGTCGCTCGGACGAAAATAATCGGAATCCTCCTCGAAAGGCGACCAGGTGAGATACGACTCGCGTTTCGGGTTGAGGTCTGCTCGCTCGGCTTCCTGGAACTTCACTCCACCCCAGTCTTCCACGTCCAAACCGAGATGCGTGCGATACCATGCCGCAAGCTTGTCCGGGTCCTTCGATTTAAAGAAAATACCGCCGAGGCCAATCACCCTTTGCATTGCATTAGCTTGCGCTGAGTGGCGCGTTTAGATCAACCCGCCGTTTCGCCGATCCCGGTGCAAACGCGCAAAGATCAGAAGATGCGTGGTGATGATCAAGGGAACGAGAAAAAATGGCAGCAGACTAAGTGGTAGCTCGCGCAGGAACGCGATCGCGGCCCAGTTGCGGAGGCCGACACGCATCGCCAAGAGCACAACACAGACGATATCGATCAACCCAAGGATGTTCCAAACCAGCAGTGCGCCACCCTTTGCCCATCCAATCGCAAGAAGAAGGACCGCACCAGAGGCAATGAGAATATCGCCAGTCCCGGCAGGGACTGCCCACTCTCTCGGCATCGCGCCGCGGGTTGCTTGCAGGAGAAAGTAGATCCCGATGAAGCGCGTGACGTGCAGAAGGATAAGCCACCGCAAATCGACGGTAAGACTCCACGCCCGGATCACCGCGACACGCCACGTCGCAAACAGCGAAAGTGTGACGAGTGCAGTAACCATCAGGGGCAAAGCAGAAGGAGGCGCTTTGCGCATTAAGCCGGCCGCGCCAGCTACAAGTGCAGCCACGAACCAGATCGCGACTGCCAAGATGACGCTGCGTTCGCCGCGACTGGTGCTTGTCTGAGACATCGGCATCAGCCGCCTTAATAACATAGCCGTCCGATCGAACACACCTTGCAAAACTGCCGGAAATCGATCCGCTGACGTGCGAAGCTAAATTATGGGGAACGAGGACGGGACAACCGCGGAAGGGATTGAAGTGCGCACCTACTTCGTCCGCGGACGGAATGCTTTGGTTGCGCGGGCGGACTTCGGCGAGCTCTACGTCGATTACTATCTGCACCAGGGTCAATACGGCTATCAACACACGCCGGAGCACGACGGCATGCTGAAGGAGGCGCTGGCCGCGCTTACTCTGCACTGCGCCTCGCGTCCGTGGAATGAATCCTGGGCGTGGACGATTCATTTCCATCGGCCGCTGATTAACCTGTTCGTCGCGGGTGACAACCGGCGCGCCATCATCGTCGGCCAGATCTTCACCGAAAACGTGAAAGACGATGGCCGCAATCTCTTCTCCGCCGACCTGGTCAAGGAACGGGAAGGCTCGCGGCGCAGCGCGATCGAGTTTCAGCAGCGCTCACCCTTCGCGATCGTCGAGGAATACTACGCGCAAAGCGAGCAGCGCCCGGCGCGTTACTTCCAGAACGGGCCGGAGGATTTCGTCATGATCTCCGCGCAACCAGGTTGCGACCTCGACTGGTTCCACGCGCTCGACGAAGAGAAGATTCGCTCGCTAGACGATCACGAAACCCTGAGCCTGCTCGAGCAACGCCAATACCAGTGGGGCTGCGGCTGCTCGCAGGAACGCATGTTTCCCATTCTCGCCCCGATCATGCGTTCGGATCCGGCAGGTTTATTCGGTGACGAATCTGCGATCCGTATCAGTTGCCCGCGCTGCGGCGCGCTGCATACGATCACGCGCGAATCGCTCGAAGCCTTTGTCGCTGAAAGCACGAAAGCGTGACTCGACGGGACGCGGGATCACGCCTTCGTTAGCCGCTGCGCGATGGATGTTTTCATTTATCTGAACGGTGAGAAACGCGGCCCGTTCGCTGAAGAACGCGTTCGGCAAGTGCTCGCTGACGGTTTCATTCGCAACACGGATCTCGCCGCAACTAGCGCGGGTGGTGAATTGAAGCCGCTGACCGATCTGCTAAGTCCGCCGCGCGAACCTGCGGTCGTTAGGCACGATCAACCTGCGCCCGCTCCAGTTCCGCTGCCTGCCGTAGCAGCGGCACCTGAAGCACCGCGGATGTCGACCGAGTCGCTTGGTCCTTACTCCCGCGCGACCCTTGCGCCTAACGAGACTCCGTTTCTTCGCACTTCGCTCCACTGGATCATCTTCGCCCGCTTTGCTTTCTTCGCGCTGCTCCTCTTCGTGTTTGTCGCGCTGCCGTTCGCCGTCGGCGTCCAGGCGCTCACCGGTTCTGAGATTGGCTGGTTTGCCTTGCCGTTACCGATCTTCGTGATGGTTCCGCCCGCGATCGCATACGCCGGAAGCGAACTTGTCGTGACCAACATGCGCGTGCTGATCAAGACCGGCGTGATCCGGCGGCAAACGCTCGAGATGTTTATTTCGAAGATTGAATCGATCGCCGTCGATCAAGGTTTTTTCGGCCGCATCTTCGACTACGGCACCGTGCTGATTCGAGGCACCGGCGGATTCCAGGAGCCGTTCGAGACAATTGCGCGTCCACTCGAGTTTCGAAACTCAGTGCAGCGTGTGCAGTCGGCGCATAATCCTCGAGCTGCGATGTGAACCTGCTTCGCCGTACTGCGCTGCTCCTTTGCCTTTCGATACTACTCGTTAGGCAAACTCGCGCGCAGGAAGCAGTCGGCGAAGCCATCGTCATTACCGCGAGTCGGGAACCGAATCCGGCCGCGAGCAGCCCCTTTGCTATTGACGTCGTGGCGGAAGAAGAACTGCGTCGCGCCCCGGAACTCCGGCTCGATGACATTCTGCGCAATGCTGTTCCCGGCTTCAGTTTGTTTCGTCGGAGTAGCAGCCGCGTCGCGAACCCGACGACGCAAGGCGTCACCTTACGCAACTTCGGCCCGAGCGGCGCCGGCCGCACTCTCGTGCTTGTCGATGGGATTCCTCTTAACGATCCCTTCGCCGGCTATGTGCTCTGGAATGAAGTTCCGCCCGCCGCGATCGGCGAAGTGATTGTCACGCCCGGAGGTGGCGCGGGTTTGTTCGGCAACGCCGCGCTCGCGGGCACGATTTTCCTGCAATCGCGCCATGCGCAAGACACGAGTGCCGAAACGCAGCTGCTCATCGGCGATCACGACACCTACAGCGGCAGCGTCTTCGGTAACGTAGTCGAGGCTAATGTAACGCTGGCCAGCTTCGCCGAGTACTTCTCGACCAGCGGCTACCCTGTGCTGCAGGCGAATGAGCGCGGGCCGGTCGACAACAACGCGAGTGCGCATTCGGCGCTTCTCCAACTCGGCGCCGACGTCTCGTTAGGCAAAGACAGCTCGATTGCCGTGCAGATGCGCGGCTTTCGTGAGGAGCGCGGGAACGGGACGATCTACACGCGCAACGACACCACCGGCGGCGATGCGAGCGCAGTTTTCACGCAGCGCTTTCGTGGACTGGACGCCGAGCTGCGCATCAGTGGCTACGGACAAACGCGGAAGTTCCGGAGCACCTTCAGCTCGGTGAACTCGACGCGCGAGATCGAGACGCCGGCGCTGAATCAATATGATGTGCCGGCAGATGCCGCCGGCGGCAGTGTCGTCTGGGCGATGCCTGCGGGCGAGCAGCATGCACTTACCTTTGGTGCCGATACGCGCTGGGTCAGCGGTGAGACTAACGAGTTGTTTCGCTTCATCGGAAACAGCTACACGCGCGATCGCAATGCCGGCGGCGAGCAGTTGTTTCTCGGCTTCTTTGCCGAAGATCACTGGCAGTTCTCCGACGCCGCCAGCATCACCGGCGGCGTGCGGGTCGATCGTTGGCAACTCAGGAACGCATCGCGCACCGAGCGGGATCTCGCGAGTCGAGCGATCACACTCCACACGGACTTTCTCGATCGCGACGGCTATAATGTGAATGGCCGCCTGGGCACGACAGCGAAGCTAACGAACACTATTTCATTGCGCGCGGCGGGTTACACCGGCTTCCGCCTCCCGACGCTCAATGAACTCTATCGTCCATTCCGGGTGGGCAACGTCGTCACGGAAGCGAACGCCAACCTCGATCCGGAGCGTCTCATTGGCGGCGAGGCAGGAGTGGAGTGGCGCCCGCTCAACGCCGTGCGATTCAACGCGACCTTCTTCTACAATCATC
>JBJMWV010000182.1:0-3640 GCA_045809985.1 Chthoniobacterales bacterium
AACTGACGTGCACGATATGCAACCGACAGCCGGTTTCTGCGGCGATGTCGAGCGCCCGCTGAATCGCGTCGAGTTCCGCTTCCATCGGCCGCGATTCGAGATAATCGCGGACCGACGTTTTTCCTGCCGCGCGTGCGGCGCCGGTGAGTTGCGTCGTCATCTCATCAGACTCAGCATGCACGGCAACGAGCAAGTCGAGCTCGGCGGCGCGCTTCATCCCGGCGCGCAATGTCACGCCATCGACAGCGGCGAAATCGCCGATGCCGCTGTTGCACATAAAAGCCTTCACGCCGACCACGCCGCAATCGCGCAGGCTTTTCAACTCGTCCAGATTTCCCGGAACCAAGCCGCCCCACAATCCGAAGTCGACTAACGACTGCTGCTCTGCCGCGGCGCGTTTTTGTTCGAACGCGGCGCGGCTGATCGTCGGCGGATGCGCGTTGAGCGGCATGTCGAAAACTGTAGTCGTGCCGCCAGCCGCGGCGGCGCGTGAGCCCGTTGCGAAGCCTTCCCAATCGGTTCGTCCCGGTTCGTTGAAGTGAACATGCGAATCAATCACGCCGGGAAAAATCGTGAACTGATGCGCATCGATCTCCTCGCGTGCTGAACCCGCCAGATTGGCCCCGAGCGCGACGATCTTGCCGTCGCTGATTCCGATGTCGTGCTCGCTGCGCACGAGCAGATCGAAATCACTCATTCGTTAGGCAAGTTCGCCGTGCCCCAGACGCGCAGCCGGCTCACGCCGCCATCGGGATAGATGTTGAGGCGCAGATGGGTGAACTCACCGGTGGCGGCGAGTTCCTTCTCGAAAAAATGCCGCGTGTCCGCCTGCAACTTCGTCCGCGGCAAAATCTCCAGCCAGCACACCTTCTGCAGTTCTTCGACTGATGCCGTTGGCGAAGCGTTGCAGCCTTCGATCGAGCACGTGTCCGGGTAGTTTCCTTTGAAATGATTGGTATCGACTTCGATTGTTCCGATCGAGCCGGGCGTTCCCAACTTGAGGATTATCCAATCGTAGCCCGGGCCGCGGCGGCGTTTCGTTTCCCATCCGTCCCCCATGTCTTCGCTCCGACCCGGCATGATGAGGTTGTTCATCGAGCTGAAAAACATGTCGCTGCAGGCGAGCGGCACGCCGCCATTTTCGATCGCCGCGAGATCGACCAGTTCGCCCGGTTTCACTTTGCTCCAATCAGGGACGACAACGCCGTAGACGCGCAGCCGCGCGACACCGCCATCGGGAATGATATTCAGCCGGACGTGCGTCCAGGTTCCGTCGCTCGCGATGGCGAAGATATTCTGCGACCCGGGATTCAGGGGCGACTTCGCTAGGATCTCTTTCCACGCGAGCTGCTCGATGTCCTCCGAAGAATCATTCGTTAGGCAAACTGCATCGAGGGAGGCGAACGGCGGATGATTGCCGAGGAAATGGTTCGTATCGATATCCACCTGCTTGATCACGCCGCGCAGGCCGAGCTTGATCACACACCAATCATGACCCGGCGTGCGGCGGCGCCGGCTTTCCCAGCCATCCATCCACTTGCCGCGCTCGGTGTACTTGTCCGGAATGAAGATGCCGCGGCCCGGCTTCAGTAGGTTTTCCTTTTCGGCGAAAAATTCATCGTTCGCGACGAGCGCAATGCCGCCGACGCGGGCGGCAGCGAGGTCGACGAGGCCGACCGGTGGAGTTGGTGTGGGATCGGCGGCGGTCATCGCTCAGCTGCCGCGATAAGTGCTGTAAGCCCACGGCGTCACCAATAGCGGCACGTGATACTTTGCGTTCGCGTCCGAGATCGTGAAGCGCACCGGCACCTGATCGAGAAAGCTTCGATCACCGAAATATTCGCCGACGTGAAAGACGATCTCATAGTCGCCCGCGGCAAACTCTTGCTCATTCAACATCGGCGCATCGGTGCGGCCATCGGCATTCGTCGTCGCGGCCTTGAGCAGCTTGCCGCGCGAGTAGAGCTCGATCTTCATCCCGGCCGCGGGCCGGCCATTCTTCGTGTCGAGAACGTGAGTCGTCAGGCCTTTCATTGCACGAGGTCTTGCAAGCGGAGATCGGCGATTTTGTAAATCTCTTCCAGCGCAGTCTCCATCTCGATTTCCGGCGCATTCTGCAAGCGCTGAGGAAACGCGCGCAGGATCGCTTCCTTCTTATTCACTCGAGCGCAGATGACGAAAGGGAAGTCGAAGCGGGCATAATAGCTGTTGTTGTACTCACGAAACTGGTCCCGCTCCGCTTCGGTCAGGTCGGACAAACCGGCGCTTCTTTGCTCGCGTTGCGACTCGCTCGTGAGCACGGTCTTGGCAACGAGATCAGGATGGGCGCGGATGAGCGACAGCTTTTCGTCCGTCGTTGAACCGCGCACGACATAGCAAAGCGCGCGGTGCAGTTCATCGCGATTATCGAACGGACGCTGCGCAAATCCGCGTTCCGCGATCCAGGGCGAATGCTCAAAGACCGGCCCGATCACGCGCACGAATTGGTCGCGATCAAGCACGTTTAAATCGGAAACGTTTAGCATCGCGCCCTTCGGTTAGTTGATTTAGAAATCGCGCGCAATCCATGAAGCTGATCGCGAATCGTTACGGCAAGGCGCGCGTGCGGGTGATGAAAATCTTGCGCGCCGGCGCGACGCACACCCTCAAGGAGATCGACGTGAGCTCGCTGCTGACCGGCAATTTCGGGGCAGCTTACACTTCCGGCGACAACAGCAAAGTGGTCGCGACCGACACGATAAAGAACACGGTCAACGTGCTCGCGAAGGAGCATCTCGGGCAAGAAATCGAGCGCTTCGCACAGACGCTCGCGCGGCATTTTCTCCGTCGTTACGAGCAGGTCGAGACCGCGGAAGTCGAGATCACCTCGCGTGACTGGCAACGCATGCAAATCGATGGCGCGCCGCATCCGCATTCGTTTCGCGCCGGGAGCAATGCGCGCACTTGGACACGTGTGCTCGCGACGCGCGACTTGCAGGAAACGCAGTCAGGCATCCGCGATCTCGTGATTCTCAAATCGACGGCATCCGGCTGGGAAGGTTATCCGCGCGATGAATTCACTACACTGCCCGAGACGAGCGATCGTATCCTCGCGACGTCGTTCGCTGCGACGTGGACATGGTCGCGCGAGCCGGCGGATTACAACTCGGCTAACGAGTCGATTATGAACGCGATGCTCGCCGTTTTCGCGAAGGATTACAGCACGTCCGCGCAAGCGAGCGTTTACGCGATGGGCAAAGCGGCGCTCGCCGCCTGCGCGGAGATCGCGCGGGTCGACATGAAGATGCCCAACAAGCATTGCCTGCTGATTAACCTGAAGCCGTTCGGGATCGAAAATCATAACGAAATCTTCGTGCCGACGGACGAGCCGCACGGCCAAATTGAAGGTAGCGTCGCGCGTGATGAATGATGGCTTGTTCGAGGAGCTGATCGCGGCGCGCAACGAACGAAAACTCTGTGCGCTTGTCACGATCGCGGAGACGAAAGGTTCTGTCCCTCGCGCGGCCGGATCAAAGATGCTCGTCTACGCTGACGGGAAGACGAGCTGCACTTTCGGTGTCGGAAAGTTCGAATCGCTCGTTCGCGATGAAGAGCTAGCCGCGATACATGAGAAGTCGCCGCTGCTGAAATCGTATCCGCT
>JBJMWV010000183.1:0-3409 GCA_045809985.1 Chthoniobacterales bacterium
CAGCTGCGCGAGCACCGCGGAATCCGACATCGCGCCCCAGCCGAGCGCGAGATCAAGCGGGACGAGCGCTGCGTTCCGATCGAATGGGTAGCGCTTGCGATGCAGCAGCCGCGCGTCGATCGAGAATTTCGCCAGCGGCTTTAAGTGAAACGCGCCGTGCTCGATCGCATCGGCGTTCTCCGGCAGCATCTCCTGCTCGGGCTCAGTCGAGATGAGCACGCCCGAGGGTTGCTCGACCGGCGCATACCAGTGCCGATAACAAAGCCACGCGATCGCGATCGCAATCGTCAGCGTGAGAAGCGTTTTCACCTGCTGCTACGAGAGCAGCTTCGGTGCGCGCTCTACGACATCACCATCCCACCATCGACCGCGAGCACCTGGCCGGTGATGTAACGCGCCTCACCCGAAGCGAGAAACGCCACCATGCTCGCGATATCATCCGGCTGACCAAGCGTGCCGAGCGGAATCTTGCTCAGGATGTTCTTCCGGATTTCCTCCGAAAGCACCGACGTCATGTCCGTCTCGATCAATCCCGGCGCGACCGCGTTCACGGTGATCCCTCGGCTCGCCACTTCCCGCGCGAGCGATTTCGTGAAGCCGATCAAGCCGGCCTTGCTCGCCGCGTAATTCGCCTGCCCCGCGTTGCCGATCAATCCGATCACCGACGTGATGTTGATGATTCGCCCGCTGCGCTGCTTGATCATCGAACGCTGCACCGCCTGGACGAAGTTGAACGCGCCGCGGAGATTCGTGTTCAGCACGGTGTCCCAATCATCCACCGACATGCGCATGCTCAATCCATCGCGCGTCACGCCAGCGTTGTTCACGAGAATATCGACGCGGCCGAAGTCCTCGAGGATGCGCACGCCGACTTCGTGCACCGACGGATGGTCCGCGACATCGACCGCATACGCTTTGGCGACATCGGCGCCGGCGGCGTTGATTTCGTCCGCGGTCTTCTGCGCATTCTTTTCCGTCCGGCTAACTGAAGCAACGCGCGCACCTTCCCGCGCGAGCCGCAACGCGATCGCGTGACCGATCCCCCGGCCTGCACCAGTAACGATCGCGACCTGATTCTCGAACCTCATGCGTCGCGCATGTTGCGGCGGTGACCCGCTCGCGTCAACGAATGGTCAAACGGCCAGCACATTCCGCGGGTTTGTCTGTTCCCATGCAATCGTCGCGACGCCCTTCTGGTGGCCGTCTTCTTGAACCCGGCCGTTCATGAGGTCGCGGTAGTAGTCGCTCCAGCCGGTGGTCGGCGATTGCACATAGCCGTGACGACCGCCGCCATCCGCATCGCCGTCCGGCATGACGTGACCGCGCTGCGCAAAGTGATGACACACGCCATGCAGCCATTCGTGCAGCCAAACTTCGCCGACCCTCGGCCGCTGCCAGACCTCGCGCGGCGCGTTCGCAACCGTCGCGTAGGTCGCGCCGTTGGTCTCGTTAGTCGCGCCCATCCCGAGGCCCCAACCTGCTGCGGGAATGCCGCGGCCGGTCGCTAGATCTGTCTGTGGCCAAAACACGAAGATCGAATCGAAATGGCCGGGCGGCGCGAAGCGCGTCAACTCTTCGCGCGTGTCGTCTGGCCCAGGCCAGAACCCGACCGACATCACCCGACTGACGCTGTCCAGCGGGCGCTCGACGTGGACAATCGCGTAATCGATTGCAGCACGAGCGCCGGTCAGTTCTTCGACCAGCGGTGGGAA
Source organism: Chthoniobacterales bacterium (assembly GCA_045809985.1). GTDB lineage: Bacteria > Verrucomicrobiota > Verrucomicrobiia > Chthoniobacterales > UBA10450 > JACCTI01. The sequence continues at coordinate 1,713 of JBJMWV010000183.1, forward strand.
CTGGCGAAACGAATCTTCCGCGTCTTCGACTTCAGTTGCGCTGAGCTGATGCGCGAAGTGCTTCTTGCGCCAGCGAGTGATCGGATAACGCACATCGATCTCGCAGTAGATCAGGAGAAGCGCGTTCCAGGTTCGCATCTGCCTAACGAGTAATCGACACGACGCGTCGCTCTTGCGCGCTGCGGCTGATCGCATCGAGCACCTGCTGATTGCGCAGCCCGTCTTCGAAGGTCGGTTGCACGCTCTTGCGCGCGACAACTGCGCGGACAAAATCGGCAATCGTGTGCACGAACGTGTGCTCGTAGCCGATCAGATGACCGCGCGGCCACCATGCTTCGATGAACGGATGCTGCGGTTCGGTGACGAGGATATCGCGGAAGCCGCGGCGATCGGCGGGATCGGCTGAGTTGTAGAAGCGGAGTCGGTTCATCTCTTCGAAATCAAACGCGAGCGAGCCACCGCTGCCATTGATCTCGAGGGTGATGCTGTTCTTGCGGCCCAGTGCAAAGCGCGTCGCTTCCAGATTTGCGATCGCGCCGTTTCGAAAGCGACCGACGGCCGAAACCGCATCATCAACCGTCACGCGGCCAGTCTTCCGCGCGCCGGGATGGAGCGGCCGTTGCCTAACGAATGTTTCCATAACGCCGCTGACTTCCGCGAATTCGCCGACCAGATACCGCCCAAGATCGATGAGGTGCGCGTTGATATCGCCGTGTGTACCCGAGCCGGCGATGTGCGATTGCAGCCGCCACACGAGCGGAAACTTTGGATCGGTGAGCCAATCCTGCGCGTAGCGCGCGCGATAGTGATAAATGCGATCGCCGAGCTCGCCGCGCTCGATCATCTGCTTCGCCAGCGCAATCGCCGGAATTCGCCGATAGTTGTGGCAAACCATGTGCACGACGCGCGCCTTCCGCGCTGCAGCGAGCATCTCTTCGCATTGCTCGACATCCAGCCCGAGCGGCTTTTCGCAAATGATGGCTTTGCCCGCGCGCGCCGCCGCGATTGCGATCTCGCGGTGGGTGTCGTTAGGCGTAGAAATGTCGACGATGTCGATCTCCGGGTCGTCAACGATCCTGCGCCAATCACTCACCGCATTCTCCCAACCAAACCGCGTCGCCGCCCGACCCGCGGCCGCAGCGTTGCGCCCGCAGATCGTCTTCATCCGCACCTCAGCCGGCAGCTCGAAGAAGCGCGGCGCCTGCCGCCACGCGTTCGAATGTGCCTTGCCCATGAAGGCGTAACCCACCAGGCCAACTGCGAGCGTTCGTCTGGTCTTCATGAGAGGTGCAAACCGCGGGCGCTCGCTTTATACGTGGCACTGCGCTCCCGACTCAAGTGAAAGCCCCGCGATGAAATGCCCCTCCTGCGCCGCACCTTTCGATGCGCCGGTGCCGCGTTGTCCGCACTGCAAGTTCTCGTTGCACAAACTCGACCCGCGCTTCGGCCTTGTCCCGGCGCACTCGCGATTGCTGAGTGATCGCAGCGGCACGCTTCCGCTCTCGGAGATGCAACGACTTCGCGGTCAGCTCCGTCTCTTTCACAAGAAGTTCCCGCAGACGCTTTTCTCCGTTTTCGTCACTGAACTCGATCCGCGCACCTCGGTTGGCGAGTATGCGTTCTGGATCGCGAACCGCGCGCGCTTCACTTCCTCGGACAAGACGCGGGGCGAAAACTGTAATCTGCTCCTCGTGATC
>JBJMWV010000184.1:0-3236 GCA_045809985.1 Chthoniobacterales bacterium
CCGAACTGGTGCGCGAACCGAAACGCGTGCTCGAGCGTTTGATGGCGGAAGGCAGCAAGCAGGAAGAAGCCGCGCTCGCGCAGAACGCGCGCCTGTGGGCCGATCAATTTTCGCGCGAGCACGCGATGCAGCTCAGCTTCGACGACGCCGCGATTGCGCGACTGGTGCAACGCGCGCAAGCCGAGCGGATGACGATGCCGGAACTGTGCGCGCATCTGTTTAAGGATTACCAATTCGGGCTAAGCCTGGTACAGAAAAATACCGGGACGAGCACGTTTCAACTGCCGGTCGGGGCCGTCGAGGCGCCCGACAAGTTCCTGAGCGAGCTGGTGGTGCAATCGCACTATCCGCTTGCCTCGCCGGAGAATCGTTGAGAGCAGTGCTCCGATGAAACGCACCACGATTGTGGCGCTGATTATTGGGGTCGTGGTGAGCGCGATTGTGATCGCGCTCTACGCGTTCCGCGTCACGCTGCCGCTGGAGCAGGGGATCATGAACCTGGTCCTGCACGGCGAGGCGCCGCCGAAGGTAATCAGCGTCAAAGCACAATTTGTCCTGGTCGTTTTGCTCTCGTTAGGCGCGGCCTGGCTGGTGATCAATTGTCAGCGACGGCAGAAGCTGCTCGTGCCGATCGTAGTTTTCCTCTTCGAGCTTTTCGTCATCGCGTGGGTCGCGTTGCTCTTCCAGACCTACTTCCAACCGCTGCCGTCCGTCCTCGCGGTCGCGCTCAGTTCCGGCGCGGCGATCGGCTACGCGGCGTTTGGCGGGAAGAGCAAGAAAGGCGTGGCTAACGAGTTGTTCCGTGGCCGTCTCTCGGACGAGCGGCTCGCGCAAATCGCATCCGGCGATCTCGCTTATGAAGCGGAGCCGAAGAGCTACGAAGTCACGGCCGTGGTCTGCGACATCGCGAACAAGCATGACCTTGCGGACGATTGTCCGCCGGAGCAGATGGCGGAGATCACGGACCGGTTCATTCAGCAGGCGACGGAGTCGTTCGTGAACGCCGGCGCTTATATCGACACCGTCACGGGTGAAGGCATCGTCGCGGTCTTCGGATTTCCCGGGAGCGATTCCGAGCAGGCGGAGAAGGCGACGCGACATGCGCTATCGCTCCTAGAGTCGTTCGACAAACTTCGCAGCAACAATGGCGACGGAGTCTTCAGCAAGTTCGGTGTTCATCTCGGAATCAGCTCGGGCACGATGATTTTCGCGCCGATGCGACAGAGCGATGGACGCACATTGCTCTCGACGGGTGAGCCGGTGGAACTGGCTCGTCGGTTCTGTATCGCGAATCGCTTCTATGGCTCGCGTGTCCTGATCGGGCCGGGAACATTCGAGCTTGCGAGCAAGAACGTCGTCGCGCGGCCGATCGATTTTCTGAGCGGCGTCGATGTGCGCGAGCGTCATGAAATTTACGAGCCGCTCATGCTCACGACCGACGCATCGCCCGACGAGCTGGCGCGCCGCGACTCCTTCTGGAACGGGGTCGTGCTCTATCGAGAAAAACGCTGGGGCGAAGCGTATACGCAATTCCAAAAAGCGCGCGGCCCGAACGACGAAGACGACGCCCCGCTGCAGTTGTATCTGCGCCGGCTCGAGCCGCTCGCGCTCCACCTGGTCGAGACGGAGTAGCGGTTGAAGAAGATCGAGTATCCCGCGGCGATCCGGGAGCTGATCGCGCAACTACGCGGCATGCCCGGAGTCGGTCCGCGTTCGGCCGAACGGATCGCGCTTTGGATGGTGCAATCGCGCAGCGATCAACCGGACCAGATCGCGCGCGCGATCGCGAACACTCGTGCAACTGTGCGGCCGTGCGCGAAGTGCGGCTTCTTTACCACGGAAGAAGTCTGCGAGATCTGTGCCGACCCAAGCCGCGCGACGGATCTGCTCTGTGTCGTGGAACAGCCAACCGACATTCTGCCGCTCGAACGCACGAGCGCGTTCCGCGGACGCTATCACTCGTTAGGCGGGCGCATCTCGCCGCTGGATCATGTTGGTCCGGAAGATCTGCGCATTGACGCCCTGCTCGCGCGCGTGAAGAGCGACGGCTTTACGGAAGTGATTCTCGCCTTAGCGGCGGACGTCGAAGGCGAAGCGACGACGAACTACCTGGTAGAGTTGCTGCGTCCGCTGAACGTGAACATCACACGCATCGCGCACGGTCTGCCTGCGGGTGGGGGACTCGAGTCCGCGGACGAGCTCACGCTCTATCAAGCGCTTTCCGGTCGCCGACAGATTTAGCCTTTAAGTCTGCGCGAATCAGAGGAAATTCCGAACGTCATGTCCTGCGCGAAGATCGATCCCGCCCTGCATCAGGCGCAGAAGCCGCCGTGGATCAAGGTGCGGCTGCCTTCGAATCCGAAGTTCTTCTCGACGAAGGCGCTCATTTCCGACCTGCGCCTGCACACGGTTTGCGAAAGCGCGCAGTGCCCGAACCGTTGGGAATGCTGGAGCCAGGGCACCGCGACGGTGATGATTGCGGGCGAACGTTGCACGCGCGCGTGCGGCTTTTGCGCGGTCAGTACGGCGAAGCCGTTCACGCTTGAGCACGACGAACCGGAGCGTGTCGCCGAAGCCGTGCGACGGATGGGATTGAAGCATGTCGTAATCACCGCGGTGGCGCGCGATGATCTGAAGGACGGCGGCGCGGAACATTTTGCGCGCACGATCAAAGCAGTGCGCGAGATGGATCCGTCGATCATCATCGAAGTGCTGGTGCCCGATTTTCACGCGCAGGAGTGGTGCATCGAGATCGTGACGAACGCCGGCCCGGAGATCTTCAATCACAATATGGAGACGGTGGAGCGACTGACGCCGGTGGTTCGGTCGCGCGCGAAGTATCGCACCTCGCTCGAAGTGTTGCGCAAAGCGAAGGAGATCTCGCCGAAGACGGTGACGAAGAGCGGCGTCATGCTCGGCCTTGGTGAGACTGAGCCGGAGCTTTTCCAGACAATGGACGACCTGCGCGAGGTCGGCTGCGAAGTGCTGACGCTCGGCCAATATCTGCGCCCGACGCCGAATCACCTGCCGGTTGTCGAATTCGTCACGCCGGAGCGCTTCGACGCCTACGGCGAAATGGCGCGCGCGAAAGGCTTCGCGCATGTCGCGTCAGGTCCGCTCGTCCGCAGCTCTTATCACGCGGCGGATTTTCATCCTCTCGTTCGTTAGGCAATGGAGGGCTCACCAGCCGCGGCGGCGGTGAATCGTTCAACCGTCGCGGCGATCATTCCCGCGTA
>JBJMWV010000185.1:0-1664 GCA_045809985.1 Chthoniobacterales bacterium
GACGGCCGCTCGATGTCGTTGCATCCGCTGTGGCAACGACGTTGGAGCACGAAGGCAAATAGCGTCAGCTACCCCGTGCAGCGCGGCGCGGAAGCGCTCTATAGCGATGAGGGCAAAGCGCAGGTCCGTGCGCTGATCGATCATTACCTCGGCAACGCGCGCATCCTGCGCGACGCCGCGGAGAGCGCGGGGATGCAGGTCTTCGGCGGCACGAACGCGCCGTACATTTGGCTCAAGACAATCAACAGTCTAACGAGCTGGCAGATGTTCGATCGCATGCTGAACGACCTCCATGTCGTGATCACGCCAGGCAGCGGTTTCGGCTCGTGCGGCGAAGGCTACGTCCGCGTTTCGGCGTTCAACTCGCGCGAAAATGCGGAGGAAGTTGCGCGACGTTTGCAGACCCTGAAGTAGCGCGGCTCTTGCCACGAGATTTCAGCCGCGTAACATCGGCGCGAAAATTACGCGTGCTCGAGACGAATCAAAATCTCCCGCAGCTCTACCGCTTCTGTTTCCTGATGACTGGCGATGCGTCAAAAGCGCAGGAAGCTTTTCAGGCGACCTTGCGTGAAGCGGCGTTGCGATCGGCCCACGGCGAGCCGCCGGCGGATCGCATCTGGTTCTATCGCGAAGCCCGCTGGCGTTGCCTCGAGCTCGCGGAGCAGGATCTGCAGGCTGAGCATGGCCACATCGAAGAACACGAGATTTCACCGCACGCGCCCTTGCAGATTTCGCAACTGCACCCCGACGAACTAGCGATCTTCATCGCCGGCGCGCCGGAGCCGCAACGGAGTGCGCTCGCCGCTTATTACATCGATGAGTTCACGCCCCGCGAGATCCTCACGTTGCTCGACTTGAAACTGAGCGAGATGTCGAGCGCGGTCGCGCGCGGGCGCCGGGAATTCCAGGCCTGGCTGAATGCGACCACGCCGCACGACGTCTACGACGAGCAGGAATGAGTCTCTTCCGCATGTCGCGGCGCGAGCGTCATCTCGCGCGTTTCGCACCGATCAACGAGAAGTCCGGCATTGATCGGCGGATGCGTATCGCTATGCTGCGCGCGCGTCATAGCAAGAAGCTGAGCACGGAATTCGCGAATCAGCAGGCCTTCGACAAAGCCGTTGCCGAGCTGGTGAAGGCGACGCCATTCAGCGAGGACGTTTCTGAGTGGTTCCGCAACGAGAAACTCATCCCGACGAACAAGCGCAGCTGGCGCAAGTTCGTCTTCAATCCTGCCGTGCTGTCTGTCGTGCTCGCCATGCTCGTGATCGCAGGCGTGGTCGCTTATAACGTGAGCGAGCAATTGCACGATTTTCCCGGCTCGGACACCGCGCTGAAGCTCTTAGGGGTCGCGAGTACAACGCGCGCCGGTCAGCTCGATCCGGTCAACGCGCCCGCCGGCTCCTTAGGCGATTTGTTCTTCATGAAGTATCGGCTCGAGCACTACGACGTCGCGCCCGAGTTCGCGAATCTGAAGGCCTCCGGCTCTCGGGTCTTCGATGACGACGAAGGCCATCGCGTTGCGCAAATTTCCGTTCCGGAAAAGCGCATGCAGTTCTTCCTTTTTCCCGCCGCGCGCGATCCGAAGAAGCCGAAGGCGCGCGAGTTCGATGGCTGGCGTTACATCGAGAAAGAAGGCTGGACCGGTGTGGTCCAGGTGAAGA
>JBJMWV010000186.1:0-2790 GCA_045809985.1 Chthoniobacterales bacterium
CGGATCGAGTGTGTGCCCGGAGTTATTGCGCGCGACGGTGCCGTCGGCGCTGTTGATGGTGCTGTCCGCGTTGAGGTCGGAGCGGAAGTTCGACGCGTTAGCCAGTTGCCCGGAGCCATTGCGGGTTAGCGTTGCGTCCGCGGCGTTCACGGTGCGATCGCCATTCGCGTCGCCGATCAAGACGCCCATCGGAATCGAGACGTTGCCGGTATTCGTGCCGTCGTTCACGTTCACGAGATTAAGTGTGATCGTCTGCTGATCGGCTACGTTGCTCAGATCAACGGAAACAGTTGAGCCGTTTATCGACGTGTTCGAGACGGTGCCGCTCCCGGTCATGTTAACCGCACCGACGCTGACAGGATTGGCGAACGTCACGACGATGCGATGTGCGTTGTTCGGCGAGAGCCGCGGCTCGACGCCCACGTTGCCGATGAGCGGCAAGGTAACGTCGTAGTCGCCCTGGCTGCCGTGCGTCTTTCGCGAGACGGCGCTGATCGGAACGAGTCCGGCCGCGGGGCAGGTGGTGTTGCCGACTATGGTATAGGTCGCGGCCGGTTCGCCGTTATCGCGCTGTGCTTTCACGAAGGTGTGATCCACGAGCAAGGTGGAGCGCTCGAGGTCAACAGTCTGCGAGGTATCACCGGTGAATGTGCGGCCGTTCACCGCGCCGAGCAGATCGCCGGGTTGCGGATTACCGACGAGCGACTTCGGAATGACGAGCGTGATCGTGCCATCCGGGCTGAAGCTGCTGCCCGGTAGCTGTCCTAGCTCGGTTTCCGTCGGCACGCCAACGGCGAGGCCAACCACCTGTGTTGCCACCACGCCCCATTCGAACTTCACCGCCGCGTTATCGTCCGTAGACATACCGACGTAGAACTGCTGGGCGACGTCGTTCGGCGGCTGCGGGCCGAGCGGCACCGCGGCGTAGGAATTCCAAAGAATGCGCCAGCGGCTGTTCGCCGGCGGATTCGGGCCCATGTTCGTGACCTTCATCTTGAAGACGAGGTTGCTGCCGCCAGGAGGCTCCGCGACGGCGATGTAATCGATCGCGAGCGACGGCGGCGCTGCGCCCTGTGTGTTTTGTTCGGGGTGATTCGGCGGCGTGCGCTGCACGATGAGACCACTGCAGGTGTCACCGTTGTATTGCACTGAGACTTCATTGTTCGGGCAGGATGTGCCGACGGCGTTTTGCGCGATGACCTTGTAGTAGTAGGTCTTGGTCACATCCGTCGCGGTCGTGTCCGTGTAGGTGTTCTGGTTCGCACCCGCTGGCGATAGCAGCGTCTCGGCGCCACTGGTCGTGCCGCGCATTATGTTGAATCCGGTGATCGGTGAGTTGCCGTCGTCGCCTAACGACCAGCTCAAGGTCACGACGCGTCCGACGCGCTTCGCTGTGACGAGCGGCATGCCCGGAGCTTCCGTTGCCGTCTGCGGATCATTGGCGGCAAACATGCGCCGGCCGCTGGATTCACGGGCGATTGTGGTGCGGTCGGTGTAGGCGTTGCCGCTCGCCGTGTTCGGCGCCTGCACGCAATGGCCGTCCACGCAGCCGTCGGCGAACCCGACTTCCACGCGGCCCTGCTTGTCGATCCCCATATCGAAAAAGTCGAGCATGTTGCGCGCGATATCCGCCTGGCCATGCGCCCAGATCGGCCCGCGCTGCACAGGGTCGTTAGGCGTCGCGTCGGTGGTCGTCCAATGCTGGCCGCCATCGAAGGTGTGGGCGACATAGAGGTGCCAGATACCGGTGAAGCTTGGGATCGTTGGATCGCCGCCGACGGTAGAGCCGAAGAACGCGACCGACGCACGGCCGGCATCACCCGCGACGGCGGCGGGATACATGACGTTCTTCAGGCCGTAGACAGCGCCTACATCAAAAACATTGTCCCACGTCTGGCCGTTATCATCGGACGTGGCGACGACAAGCTGCGATCCGCCGATACCAGCTGGGCTCGGGGCAATGTAGCTCGACATGTTGAAGAAAACGCGGCCATTGGCGTCAACCGCTACCGCGGGATCCTGGAAGTTTGGATTGCTCGCGGTCTGCGGCACAGGGCGCACTGCCCACGTAATGCCGTTAGTCTCCGACACGACAACGGCGCCGTCGCCGCTGCAGCTGTTGTTCGGCAGGAAGACGGTCCCGACTTTGCCATTCGCCTGCGTGGCAGGTGTGTCCGGGGTCACCTTTATGTGACCGTGCAAGCCGCCGCATTCCGAAGTGTACATCACGTACGGTCCGGTAAAGTTCGAGCCACCGTCATCGCTGCGAAACGCGAACGCAGTCGCGATATCCTGCGACGCGTAGTAGACGGCATGCGGATAGGCTGTCGGCAGGCTCGGAATCGGTGCGTGGTAAGGTCCGCCACCGATCGTCTGGTGATCAACACCGGAGCCGAGCGGACCAGTCGACGCGACCCAGCCTTGCGGCCCAGGATTGCCGAGCGGGTCCTTACCGTCTGTGTCGGTGAAGGAGATCTTACACGTAGGCGAGAGGAGAGTGAGCTGGCCGGCAAAGGTGCGGCCCGTCAGTGGATCTACAAACCCGATGGGGTCGGAGTCGACGAACTGTGAAGTAGGCGCCTGACTGTTATACCACGTCGCATTTCTCCCGTTGAGTGGGCAGCTATCGTCGAATTTGACGAAGAGCGTTTGCAGATCGGCTTGAAAGGCGGTGATGCCGTTGACCGGATCCTGCGGAGATTGCCAGTTGATTCCCATCGACGGTTCGCCCGAGTCGCGCCCGAGATACTCAACCGTGTTTGCTGTCGGGCCTTGGCTGCTGGACACGAC
>JBJMWV010000187.1:0-5237 GCA_045809985.1 Chthoniobacterales bacterium
ACCGCGTCCTGCAGCAACACCGCCACCTGCTGCATCAGACGAAGATCAACCGCATCCGGAGAGCAGCGGTGGCGCAGAGCAGGAAGCGCCCGATCAACGTCAGCTCGAGTACGCGAACGGCCTCTTCGCGCGCAAGCTTTACGATCTCGCGGTTCCGGAATACGAGAAGTTCCTCGGCCAGTTTCAAGGGGCGCCTGGCCGCGCGAGTGCCTACTTTTATCTCGGCCAATGCTACCGCGCGTTGAATCGCACACCGGCCGCGAAGACTGCGTTTCAAGGCGTGCTCGAAGAAGCGCCGGATAGTGACTTTGCCGGACCTGCCGCCTATGGAGTCGGCGAGATCCTGTTCAATCAAAAGGACTACGGCGGCGCGGTCGGCCTCTTCCATCGCTCGGCGGCGAAGACGAAGGAGTCCGGGCTAGCGTTGTCCGCGCGCTACTTCGAAGCGCGTTGTCTCGAGAATCTTGGCCGCAAAGACGAAGCCGCGAATACTTACCTGCAGGTGATCGATGCGAAGAATCCGAATCCGTATCGCGAGGACGCGCGTTTCGCCGCCGGCACATTGCTGCTCGCGCAAGGCCGGAAAGGCGAAGCGCTCAAGCAGTACGAAGCGCTTGCGAGTGAAACGGGCAAAGCTCCGCTAAAAGCGGAAGTCACTGTACGCGCGGGTCTCGTCGCGGCGGATCTCTCGTTAGGCGACAAGGGAAAGCCCGATAAAGGCATGCTCGATAAAGCGGTCGCCCTTCTACAAAAGGGCCGCTCGTTAGGCGAAGCAGGCAAGTGGCGCGGCGTTGCGCAGGCCGGGTTGCTCCGCGTCCTCTATTCGTCAGGTCAATACCAGCAGCTCCTGGCCGAATACAAGAAAGTCGAGGACGTGCCGGAAGACGTCCGGCCGGAGTTGATGCTGTTCGCGGCCAACAGCGAACGTCAGCTTGGCCACGATCAACAGGCGGAAACGATCTACGCGCAGATCGTCGCGAAATACCCGAGTCGCGAAGAAGCGAAAGACGCGCGCTATCAGCGGCTGATCAACATCTACAACTCGCATCCCGATCAGATTGTCGCGGCGGTCGACGAATTCCTCGCCTCGAATCCCACGCCGGAACGCGGTGATCAGGCGCGACTCCTGAAAGCGGAAGCGTTTTACAAACAGAGTAACTTCGAGCAAGCCGCGCCGATCTACGAGACGCTCCGCTCATCGCAGCTTTCGCCGAAACTCCGCTCCGAGTCCGCTTACAAGCTCGCCTGGTGTTACGTGCAGTTGAAACTGCCGCAGCGGATCATCGATGCGTTCACTTATTTCCTAAAAGCGTTTCCCGATGATCCGCAGGCGCCGTCGGCGCTCACGCGACGCGCTCTCGCTTATGAAGAGGTGAAGGACTTCGACTCCGCGATCGCAGATTTGAACACGCTGATCGCAAAATATCCGAACGCCAAGGAGCGTGAAGCAGCGATGCAGCAGAAGGCGCTCTTGTTCGGCGAAAAGGAGAATGCGCAGGGGATGAGCGACGCCTTCAAGCAGTTGCTCAAGGAATATCCGAAGACAGCAGTCGCAGCGCAGGCGCAGTACTACATCGGCAAAGCAGCGTTTGAAGCAAAGGATTACAAGACCGCGCTGCCGGCGCTCGAAGCCGCGCGCAAGCTGAACAAGGAGCAATACTACACGCCCGCTACCGTCCGAATTATCTCCAGCTACTTCTATCAAAAGAACCGCCCCGCACTGACGAAGGAGATCGATAGCTTTCTCGCCACGGCACCGGACGCAAAGGTTCCCGGCGAGATCCTGAATTACCTAGGGATCGAGTACTACAACGAGAAGAACTACGCCGCGGCCGACAAATATCTCAGTGCTTTGGGCAACAGCGATAACACCAATGTCAGTTCCGATTTCTGGTTCTATCTCGCGGACGCGCAGAACAAGCTCGGGAAATTTCCCGCCGCGGAATCCTCTTACGAGCATTACCTGCAGACGACGAATGATCCGGCCGCGAAGGTGAAGACCTTGATTGCACTCGGTGCGACAAAAATCTCGGAACACAAAGCCGACGACGCGCAAAAGATCGCGGAGGAAATCATGACCTTGCAGCCGGAAGGAAAGGTGAACGCCGAAGCGCGTTTGCTCGCCGGTGACGTGCAGGTCGAGCGCGGGCAGTTCGACGACGCAGCGAAGGCGTTCATGAGCGTGGCCCTGCTCTATGACGATCCGACAATCACGCCGCGCGCGCTGAAGAAAGCGGCCTTCGCCTACGACAAAGCGGGGAAGAAAGCGGAAGCCGATCGCGCGACGCAGCAGTTACGGGAAAAGTATCCGGAGTTCGCGGGCGGTTAACTGCTCGTTAGGCGACGAGCAGTGTCTCGATTGGCAGCGGCGCGAGAAAATCTCGCGCATCGTTCACCTGCAAAACGGGATTCGCAGTGTGCGCTGCGAGCAGGCTCGCATCCGGTGTCGGGGCAATCCCGGCTTTTGCTGTTAGGTCGGAAACGGCGAATTGCTCGATAATGCGCTCCAGATTGCGTCGTATATTTTTCGTCTCGGTAAACTGGATCGTGCAGACGCCGGGCGCAGTTGCTTCAACGTACGGCGCGAGGCTAAAGGCAAACTGCAGCAGCAAATCGTCGAGCAATCTCTCTTGTCCGCGTAAACGCGTCTTCACGACGAGCTGAAGATAACGCGCCAAGCCCTGGCTCGGAGTCATTCCCACCGTTACTCCAACCGCTTCAGCCGCGGCATTGAGCTGAATGACGATCGGTTTCGCTTCCTGATCATCAATCAGAGCCACTGGCCTAACGAGTAATTCCGACTGATGACGCAGCGCAGCCTGCAGATAAAAATTCGGCAGAAAAAGCGTCGCAAACATCAGACGGCGAGCTCCTGTCGGCCACCCTGCACGCGCTGGACGTCGACCTTGATGCGCGAGAAATCCCGGTCCTCCTGCAGATCGGCGAGACGCCATTGATGCTCGAGCACGAGCTTCATCTGCGCGCTGCTGATCATGCTTCGCCGCGTGAGCACGAGGAACGCACTCGAGAGCGGCTCGGCCAGGCGTTGCAACCGATACCAGCTCGTCTGCGGAATTTTGCGCAGCTCCTCCGCGGAATTGAGGACGAGATCGAGAATGACGAGCGGGAAGTTTCCATCGCGCAACAGCAGGTCCGCCGCTTTCACAGCTTCGAGCGCCTTTGTACAGCGGACCCAAAGCAGATTGTGCAGCGGTGCATTCCCGAGCGGCTGCGGATCGAACGAATCCCGGCCGTCGATCAGCGCGAGAAACTGCCGCTCGACATGTGCGCGTTGCAGGAGCGCGGCGATTATAGATGCGCTGCCGCTGCTCAGATGCGGACTGGTCAGCTCAGTGATCGCGCCTTTCGGCAGCCCACCGTCAGTCGCCGCATCGAGTGGTGCGATGCCGGTCGCGAACCGGTCTTGCCCGGCGATCTGTGGCTGCGGGAAGCGCTCCTGCAGCAGATTGCGTAGATCGATGATCCTGCTGCTCGCGGGCATACCGAAGAATGACACCGCAGCTAATCACGTTCAAGAGAACATATGTGATAATCTGCGCCTGATTAGCTTGGGTGGCGCATCCACACTTGTTGGGAATTTGGAAGGAGGCGGCGTGACACGCCGAAGCTCGTCGTTACGCGCGATTCGGCCGGGCGCCGTTCGCCTGCCGACGAACGAGCGAAACCATCACGCCTTGCACGCGCAGCTCGCGCGCAGGAACGAGGTCCGGATACATCGGGTTCTCCGCCTTCAGATATTTCCGGCCGCGATCGACTACGTAACGCTTGAGCGTTGTCTCGCCGTCGATCAACGCTGCGACGATGTCGCCGTTGTGCGCGTCCTTGCGGTCTTCGAGGATGACAATGTCGCCGTCGAGAATGTGCGCATCGATCATCGAATCGCCGCGGACTCGCAGCGCGAAGGTGCGGCCGTTCTTCGATGCGTTGACGTTGTGAGTGTCGAGCGACACATGGCCATCAATCGCCTGCTCGGTCAGCGTCGCCATGCCGGCTGGAATCTCGCCGTAAATCGGTACATCCATGATCCGCACCTTCTGGATCGGCGTGATGAGCGCGCGCGCTTTTCGGGCATGGCGGTCGACAAAACCTTTCCGCTCGAGTGCGTCGAGGTATTGCATGACCGACGTCTGACTGGCGAAGCCGAAGTGCTGCTGAATCTCGCGCGTACTCGGCGTGATTCCTTTCTCGCGTTGTTCGCCTTGAATGAAGGCGAGCACGTCAGCCTGGCGTTCCGTAAGCACGGTCAAACTTTGCCTAACAAATTATTGCGCCGCAAGTTCAAATGAACACTACAAGGAAAGCTGCAGTTGCTTCTCTTTCAACTCGGTGAGCCAGCGCGTGAGATAGGAAAAACGCGAAAATAAATCGCGCAGATCCGCGTCTTGTTCGTGCAACTGCTCGTTAGCCGAATGGAGCATCTGCTCGATGCCGTTAATCATCGCTTCGACTGCGCTACGCGTCTGGAGTAGTTCCGGCCTAACAAGTGATTTCGTCAACGCGCTGCCCGCTTCCTGCACCTTCGTGACCACAACATCCGCTTGTCTCGTTAGGCTCGCGACGAGCGGAAAGAGTTCCGCGATCTCGTTCGGGATCGCTCCGGTGTCCGCGGTTTCACCGCGCAAGGCGAGCAGATGTTGCAGGCGCTGCTTCGGATCGCGCAGCACCTGATAGGCTTTGTTCAACTGCGCGAACTCGCCTTCATCACCACTCGCGTCCGGATGCGCGCGCAGCGTGCGCGCGTGAAAAGCGTCCTTCAACTGCTCCGGATCAATCCATGCTGCGCGCGGCTGATTGAGCAGCGCGAAGTAATCGGTCATGCAGCGAAGCTCTCGCCGCAGGAGCAATGCGCGACCGCGTTTGGGTTCGTCACTTTGAACCCGCCCTTCTGCAGATCGTCGCTGTAATCGAGGAGCGAGCCGCTGACGAAGAGCGCGCTCTTTGGATCGACCACGACGCGCACATTTGATGACTGCACCATAATGTCGCGGTTCAGCGGGCCATCGACGAGATCCATCTTGTATTGCAGCCCCGAGCAGCCGCCGCCGATAACCGCGACGCGCAACGCGCCTTCCGGGCGGCCTTGCTTCTGAAGAAGACCGAGCAGCTTCTGCGCAGCGTTCTCGGTCACCTTGATCAGGCGCTCGTTGCCGATCTTGTAATTGATCCCGTTCGGCGGGCTCGCAGTCGCGGACACGACTGAACCTACTACGCGGCGA
>JBJMWV010000188.1:0-2580 GCA_045809985.1 Chthoniobacterales bacterium
CGTCGATGTTTTCGAAATTCAAACCGATCTCGCGCAGAAGATCGCGAATGAATTGCAGGCGAAGCTTTCACCGAGCGAAAAAGCGCAGCTCACCCGCAAGCCGACGGAGAACGGGGAAGCCTATCTCGCCTTCGTGCAGGCGCACGACGGCGCATCGCATATCGGCAGCCTCGATAAGCTCCGGCAATCGGAGCAACTCTATGAGCGCGCGATCCAGCTCGATCCAAACTTTGCCACCGCCTATGCCGGGTACTCGCGGCTCGAGAGCTGGGTGTTCAACACCTTCGATCACTCGAACCCGCGACGGGAGAAAGCGCGCACGCTTGCTTTGCGCGCGCTGCAACTGCAGCCGGATCTACCCGAAGGACATCTCGCACTCGGTTTCTCGTACTACTACGGCGACTCCAACTTCGATGCCGCTTTGCAGGAGTTCGAGATTGCCCAGCGCGGTCTGCCCAACGCCGCCGAAGTTTACCTCGCGCTCGCTGCCATCCAACGGCGCTTCGGACGTTTTGCCGAGTCGACGGCCAATTTCGAAAAGTGCGTTTCGTTGAACCCGAAGGACAGCTGGACGCTGCAAAACCTCGCCTACAATTACCAGATGCTTCACGACTGGGACTTGGCCCTGGCGACAATCGATCGCGCGCTTGCGCTCACTCCCGACTCGCCGGCCGTTTTGGGGTTGAAGGCGAAGTTTGCGATCGCGCGGAACGGCGATTTCAGCGTCGCGGAGGATGCGGTCGCGCGCGTAAAGCAGGCGCCGGAAACCGACGACAAGGCTTTCTATCTCTGCACGGAAGAGGGTGCGCTGCGTCTCTTCCAGCGGCGCTATTCGGACGCCTTGAAATCTGCGGAACAGGTTAACGATGCGACTCTGCAAAAGACGGATGTCCTCCCTCAAAAATACGTGACGATCGGCCTGGCACGTCTCGGTCTGGGCGATCAAGCCGGGGCGCGCGAGGCGTTCACGAAAGTGAAAGACCTGGTCTCGGCGCGGCTTGCCTCAATGCCCGAATCGCCAGATGCGCGAATCGCATTGGCGCTCGCGCTTGCCTATCTCGGCGATCATGATGGTGCCCTGCGGGAGACGCAACGCGCACTCGAAATTCTTCCGGTGACGAAGGATGCGTTTAAGGGGCCGGATGTGCTTGAGGCCGCGGCGCAGATCTACGTTGTCTTGAACGAGCGCGACCGCGCCTTTGCCGCGCTGGAGGAACTCGCGAAAAAGCCGAACGGTTCGAGTCCCTACCTGATCAGGCTTAATCCGGCTTACGATACGATCCGCGACGACCCCCGCTTCGAACCGGTGGTGCAAAAATTCAGTGCGAAGTTTTAGCGCTGTTTTCATCGCGTTCGTTTTCGGTCTAACGAGTGCACGCGCGGATTGGGCGGTCACTTCGACGACGTCGGAGTTCTCCAGCGGTCGTCGTGTGGAGCATCGCCACGTTGTGCTTCGTTCGGCCAGCGGCGATGAGGCGGAGCTCGATCTCGCGATTTTCCTTAATAAAGACGCAGGCTTGCGTGTGATTGATGATCGAGAGGCAGACGACGGTCTCGCCGCGACTATGCAACGAGAAAACTGCATCGCTGGTGTGAACGGCGGTTACTTCGATCCCGAGTATGCGCCGGTTGGTTTGCTCGTGAGCGACGGGCGCGTGGTCACGCCGTTGCAAAAAGCGCGCTTGCTCAGCGGAGTCGTCAGCGTGGCGAAGGGCCGCGTCCAGATCCAGCGTGTCGCGTCATTTTCGATGAAGTCGAAACCGAGCGCGGCGCGGCAGTGTGGTCCGTTCCTGATCGAAAATGGCAAAGCAGTCGCGAGCCTGAACAACTCGCGCCCGGCGCGGCGGACGTTTGTCGCGAGTCTCGGCGGTGATCGCGCAGCGATCGCATATTGCTCGTCCGTGACGCTGGCGGAGTTGGCCGATCTTCTCGCGACTCCAGCGTTGCAGATTCAGCGCGCGCTGAACATGGACGGCGGATCCTCGAGCGGCTTCTGGTTCGCGGGGGAGAACGGCGTCGTTTACCGACGCGAAGGCAAGACGGTGCGCGATTATATCGCGGTAGGAGCGAGATAGATCTCACGTATGCGCACCTTTGGCGGCTTCCGGACAGGTGATGAGTTTTTCTTCGGCGAAGTGCACGAGGAGCAGGTTCATCGCCTAACGAGCGCTCCATGGCTCGGCGGCGAAAGCGACGGCAAGAACTACTCGTTAGGCGAACTGCAGATCGATCTGCCGGTTGCGCCGAGCAAGCTGATCGCGGTCGGCCTCAACTATGCGGAGCACATCGCGGAGATGAACCGCACGCCGCTCGGCACACCGTTGATCTGGTTCAAGGCGCCGACTTCGCTGCTGCCGCACAACGGCACGATCGAGATCGCGTTCCCGGAACACCAGACGCACTACGAGGGCGAGCTCGGCGTAGTTATCGGCAAGCGCGCGAAGAACGTGAGCGTCGACGACGCGCTCGATTATGTCTTCGGCTACACCTGCGCGCAGGACATCAGCGATCGCGATCTGCAATCATCCGAGAAACAATTCGCGCGCGCCAAGTCGTTCGACACATACACGCCGGTGGGCC
>JBJMWV010000189.1:0-4575 GCA_045809985.1 Chthoniobacterales bacterium
GAATGAGCTCACCGCAAAGCAACCGCTTCACATCCGTGCGTCACATCCTGAATTTCTAATTCGAAAATGGACGCAGCAGTTCGGCGAAGCAGCAACAGACGAGCTTTGCAGCTGGAACAATCGGCCTGCTCCGGTCTACGTGCGGATCAATCTATTGAAGACAACCGGCGAACAATTTCCCGGTTCATCTCTCCTGCCTAACGACAACCGATTTGCGTCCCTTCCAGACCCACGTCCTGCGCTGGAAGCGGGAACTTGCTACGCGCAGGATCCGAGCACGGCCGTTGCGTGTGACTTGTTAGGCGCAAAATCAGATGAGCTGGTGCTTGATGCCTGCGCCGCGCCGGGTGGCAAGACGAGTTTCATCGCGCAGATGATGTTGAATCGCGGGACAATCGTCGCCTGCGATCGCGCACCAGATCGGGTTATACTCCTACGCGGAAATCTGCAGCGGCTCGGCGTCGAAAGCGCGCGCGTCGTTCAGCACGACTGGCGCAGCGATACGCTACCAACAGAACTCGCGGAAATGCGCTTCGATCGAATTCTCGTCGACGCGCCATGCAGTAACACGGGCGTGATGCGACGTCGCGTCGATCTGCGCTGGCGATTGCGTCCAGAGGATTTCACGCGCATGCCTAACGAGCAGTTCGAAATCGTGCGGCATATCGTTCCGCTGCTTCGGCCTGGCGGCGTGCTCGTCTACAGCACGTGCAGCATCGAGCCGGAGGAGAACGAACGCGTCGTCGAGCGCATCATCGCAGCCTTCCCATTCCTGAAGCTGATCGACACCAAATCCATCCTGCCATTCCGCGATCATTTCGACGGCGCGTTCGCGGCGCAGTTGACGCATACCGGCTGAACGGCTGGATTGTCCTCCATGCACGACCCGCGTTTTGACAAGCTCGCGCAGCTCCTCGTCGAATACTCCACGCGCCTGAAGCGCAACGAGACTGTTCTGATCGAATCGTTCGATGTTCCGGACGAGATGACCATCGCGCTTGTTCGCGCGGCGCGAAAAGTCGGCGCGATTCCGTTTACGCAAATCCAGCATGCGCGGGTCAGCCGTGAGCTCGCGCTCAATGCGGGCGAGAGGCAGCTCAATCTCACCGCGATCCACGAGCTCGCGCGCATGAAACGGATGGACGCTTACATCGGTATGCGCGGCAGCCACAACATCACGGAGCTCGCTGATGTTCCGCCCGAGCAGATGAAGTTGGTCGCGCGCAAGATGCGGCCGGTGCAGGACCAGCGGGTCAAGAAGACCAAATGGGTCGTGTTGCGCTGGCCGAATCCATCGATGGCGCAGCTCGCCGGGATGAGCACCGAAGCCTTCGAAGATTTTTACTTCGATGTCTGCACGCTTGATTACCGCAAATTGATTCCGGGCATGAAGACATTGAAGAAGCTGATGGATAAAACGGACCGGGTGGAGATCAAAGGACCCGGCACGGATCTGCGTTTCAGCATTAAAGGGATCGGCTCGATCATCTGCGGCGGCGATCGCAACATTCCCGACGGCGAAGTCTTCAGCTGCCCGATCAAAGACTCGGTCGAAGGCCACATCACCTTCAACGCGCCGACCGTGTATCAAGGGACCGGCTTCGATGGAATTCGACTCGATTTCCGCGAAGGCAAAATCGTCGAGGCGACGGGCAACGAAACGGAGAAGCTGAACAAGATCCTCGATTCCGATCCGGGCGCGCGCTACATCGGCGAGTTCTCGCTCGCCTTCAATCCGTACATCCTGAAACCGATGCGCGACATCCTCTTCGACGAGAAGATCGCGGGGTCGTTTCACTTCACGCCCGGTCAGGCCTACGAAGACGCGGATAACGGCAACCGCAGCCAGGTGCACTGGGATATGGTCAACATCCAGCGGCCGGATTATGGCGGCGGCGAAATCTACTTCGATGGAAAACTCGTTAGGCGCGATGGCGAGTTCCTGCCGAAAGAGCTGCGCTCGTTGAATCGCAGCGCGTTCGCAAAGCGCAACGGCGCGAAGTGATCGAACGGCGATTCACCCTCGCCGGAATTCCGCTTCTCACGCTCGCGACCGGACCCGAGTCGCGACCGGCCGTGCTCTTCTATCACGGTCTGCACAGTGATAAGGAGACTCATCGCAAAGAACTCGAAAGTCTGGCCGCGCATGGATTTCTCGCGGTTGGTGTTGATGCGATCGCGCACGGCGAACGTCGACTGCCGGATCTTTCTGCTTACCTCAACAGCGGCGACAACTTGTTAGGCCAGGTCGCGAAGCTGCTTCGCCCCACTCTCGAAGAAATCCCACTGTTGGTCGACCACTTCACCTTCACCGGCTGCGGCCCTGTTGGTCTTGCCGGCATCTCATTCGGCGGAATGCTCGCCTTCGCTGCGGCAGCTCGCGAGCCACGTCTCCGCGCGGTCGTCGCTATTCTTGGTGATCCAAGCTGGTATCAGCCGGATCCATCTGCGTGTGCAAAAACCGCGCTCTTCGCCTGGAATGGTGGCCGCGATCAACATGTCGATCCAAGAGGCGCGCGCGAGTTCATGTCGCAATTGCGACAGCAGTATCCAGACGGCGACTTCGAATATCGTGAGTATCCGAACTCCGATCACTTCATGGAGCCGAACGACTGGAGCGACGGTTGGAAGGCGAGTCTCGCCTGGTTCGAGCAGCACCTGAAGAACGCGCAACGCTGAGGCGGAAAACAAAACGGCCCGCGTTTTCACGCGGGCCGTCTGAAATCTGACTCGTTAGGCGATTAGCCCTGCTTGGCACCGCCGCCCGGAGGATTCAACTGAATCATTCCAATCTCGCCGCCGCCGCCGAGTTGCACATTCGTGATCTCAAAAACCGGAGCGTTCTCCGGCGCGCTCGGACCAGAGCCGGGGAGTTGCACCTGCACGTTGCGCGAGGTCGAATTCAGGACAATCGAGGCGATCTCGAAAGTCGGTGAGAACTCAACTGTGCTGATCTGGAACGCGCCAGTCATGTGTACGGAAGCTTGTCCCTGAGTGGACGGCGTGAGTTGCACCGGCGCGGCGTCCGAACCCTGCACGAGCTGGAGGCCGGCAATGTTAAACGACGGCGAGCTAGTTACGCCCGGACGTTGTTGTTGCGACGGCGTCAGGCGAACCGTGCCGATCGCGTTGCCCGCGACCTGCACGTTGGAAATTTCGAAGGTCACCTGCAGGTTCATCGCCGGCTGCGGATTCTGCGACGGCGAGAGGCGCATCGTGACGATCCGCGAGGTCGGCTTGAGTTGCAGCGAACCCATCTTGAAGGTCGGCGTCAGTTGCAGCGAAGCGATCTCGGTCGAGAAGGTCAACTGCACCGCGGTATGCATGCCGCTGCCGCCACCACCGCCGCTTTGCGGGGAGACCTGCTGTTGCGCGCCGCCAACGTGGCCTTGAGCGGCCGGGCTCATCGGTGAGGTGGGGCCTGTGCGAATAACGGGAGTCGGAGTGGGTTGTGTCGGTGTTGGCATGTTTGGTTGGATTGGCTGCTGAGCGTTCGGCTCGTTAACGACTTTCGGGGTTAACGAGGTGATAGCTTGGCGCAGTGCACCGATGCCTGCAAGTGCCATGCCCGCAGCGGCGAAAGGCGCGCGCTGCTCGCGGATGGGTTGTGGTTCAGGAGTGGAAACTTCGGCAACCGGCGGTTCTTCGGCTACGATTGCTTCGACGTGCGGAACCGGTGCGCCCTGACCGATTGGCTCAGGTTCTTCCACCGAAGCTTGCGCTACGATTGGCTCCGGTTGAGTGACGGTGGCAGCAATTGGCTCCGGCTCGATCACAGGCGCTTCAATTACTTCCGGCGCCTTTGCCATCACCGGCGCGATTTCCGGCTCGGCGACGACCGGCTCATGGAAGACAGGCGCGCTGATTGCGACCGCAGGAGCAAGCTCCGGTTCAGCGCGATACGGTTCGACTTCAACCGGCGCATGGACCGGTTCGGCGATGGCGGCTTCGAACTGATGAGTCTCGTGACTAACGAGTGGTTGCGGCTCGCCGACGCCTTCGTCGAAATCCAGCGTCGCGGCGGGCGCCAACGATTCCGCCGGTTGCACGAAGGTTTCGGCAGGCGGAGTAAACGCGGCGGCCGCAGGAGCTGCTGCGACAGCCTCATGGCCACTGCCGTGGCCGTAGTGGCCATTTCCATTCCCGTTCCCATGTCCAAACTGACGCCCGTTCTTGCCCAGCGGCATCGTTGCCCGGCGCAGGGCTGGTTCTGACGCACGAAGCTGAAGCGAAACTTGCGGAGGTCCGCCAGCGAGACGCGTCGCGGTAACAAACTCACTCGCTGGTGCAGCGACTTCGGTCTCCTCGAGAGAAGGACCATCCGCAGGCGCGAGGCGCGGTTCCGATGCAGGTTTTGAAAAGCGGCGACGAAGTTCGGGAATCACAGCCCATGCTATGAGCAGGATTGCCGCCAGAAGGAGCGCTGCAATAAGCAGCGAACGCGAGTCGCTAAATTGCTCGCTGAATTTTTCACTCCAACTCGGCGCTGCCCAGTCACGAACCTTCGCCGGCGCGAGGACCGTTGCCGGACTTGCGGAAACGGCAGCGGTTGCTGCCGCCGTCGGCTCAGGCGAA
>JBJMWV010000190.1:0-3106 GCA_045809985.1 Chthoniobacterales bacterium
CGGCCTAACAACAGGCCGATCAGCGCCATGATCGTCACCTGCGAGGTGAAAGATTTCGTCGCTGCGACGCCGATCTCCGGCCCGGCGTGCATGTAAACCCCGCCGTCACTTTCGCGGCCGATCGTGCTCGCGACGTTGTTGCAAATACCGAGCGTCCGGTAGCCTTTGCGCCGGCTCTCGCGCAACGCGCCGAGCGTGTCCGCGGTTTCGCCGCTTTGGCTGATCGCGAAGACGAGCGTGTCGCGCGTCATCGGCGAATTGCGATGGCGAAACTCGCTCGCGAATTCCACTTCGGTCGGGATCCCGGCGAGATGCTCGATGATGTATTCGCCGATCATCGCCGCGTGCAGGGCAGTGCCGCAGCCGGTGAGAACAATGCGACCGACATCGCGCAATTCCGCGGCGGTCATTTCGAGGCCGCCGAGTTTCGCGCTGCAATCATCGCCGCTCAGCCGGCCGCGCATCGCGTCGCGCACCGATCCCGGCTGCTCAAAGATCTCCTTGAGCATGTAATGCGGGAAGTCGCCCTTCTTGATGTCCTCATCGGTGAACTCGACTTTGCTCAGCGTGTAATCACCGGCGCCGTCGCCCGCAACCGAGCTGATCTCGAACCGATCCGGCGACACCGCGACGATGTCGAAGTCGTTCAGGTAAACTGCGTCGCGCGTGTAGGCGACGACGGCGCTGACGTCGCTCGCGAGGAAGTTTTCGTCTTTGCCAACTCCGAGCACGAGCGGTGAACCGCGTCGCGCGCCGACCATGAAGTTTGGAATGTCGCGATGAAGGAGCGCAATCCCGTACGTGCCGATCACCTGGTTGAGCGCCGCGCGCGTCGCGCTGACGAGGCGGGCTTTGGAGTCCTGCCCGTCCGCCTTGTCGTAAATACTGCCGATGAGATGCGCGAGCACCTCCGTATCCGTCTCCGAGATAAAGGTGTGTCCGTCTTCGCGAATCAGCTCATCGCGAATCGCGGCGTAGTTTTCGATCACGCCGTTGTGGACGAGCGCGAGTTTGCCGCTTTGATCGAAATGCGGATGCGCGTTGTCATCCGTGACCTCGCCGTGCGTCGCCCAGCGCGTGTGACTGATCCCGTAGTTGCCGCGCGGCGGCTTGTCCGTCATCAAACGCGCGAGATCTGCGATCCGCCCCGCGCACTTCCGCGTCTCGACGCCCGCGCCGTTTACGATGGCGACACCGGCCGAGTCATAGCCGCGGTATTCCAGGCGGCGCAGTCCATCGAGAAGGATGGGCCCGGCCTGCGCGCTACCAACGTAACCAACAATTCCGCACATGGTTTAAGGGGGCGAGAATAGCACCTCAACCGATGCTTGACCACTCAACTGAGCGATCGGCAACTCCGTTGCGACAACGGTTCCTCGACGGCGGGAGTGAGTCGCCACAGCGGGAACATTTGACGTAAGGCGTCAGCGGGCGCAGCGGTGTGCGATTAGTTCGTGATGCAAGCGCCCGCACTTCCCCCAGGCACCACGCAGCAGACGCTCGCCATCATTATGGGTGGCGGAGCCGGTACGCGGTTGTTTCCATTAACGCAGGACCGCGCGAAGCCCGCGGTGCCGCTCGGCGGAAAGTATCGACTCGTCGATATCCCGATCAGCAATTGTCTGAACTCCGGAATGCGCTCGATGTACGTGCTGACGCAGTTCAACACGATGTCCCTGCATCGCCACATCCAGGCGAGCTACAAGTTCGATAATTTCTCCCACAGCTTTGTCGACATCCTCGCCGCGCAACAGACCCCGGAGAATCTGAATTGGTATCAGGGCACAGCCGACGCAGTGCGACAGAACATGCGCTACTTCCTCGAGCGGCCGTGGGATTATTTCCTCATTCTCAGTGGCGATCAGCTGTACCGGATGGATTTCCGGCTCCTTCTGCATCAACACATCAAATCCGGAGCGGAGATCACGCTGGCGACGAAACCGGTACCGCGAAACCAGGCGAGCGATTTCGGGATCATGCAAAGCGACACGGACCGTCGCATCACGCGGTTTGTCGAGAAGCCGAGGGAAGATGCGATTCTCGATGAGCTGAAGCTTGGGCCGGAGCTGCTGGAGTCGTTAGGCCACGGCGAAGCCGAGGAACTCTTCCAGGCGTCGATGGGCATCTACGTCTTCAATCGCGACGTCCTCGTGCAGTGCCTTGCGAACGAGATGGTCGACTTCGGCAAGCACATCATTCCGCACGCGATCTCGGAGCGGCATGTGAGCGCGTACATCTTCGACGGTTATTGGGAGGACATCGGAACGATTCGCGCGTTTTACGAAGCGAACCTCGATCTCACGGACTTGCTGCCGAGCTACAGCTTCTTCGAAGCATCAGCGCCGATCTACACGCATCCGCGCTTTCTGCCGGGGAGCAAGATCAACGGCGCAGCCTTGCGCCAGGCGATCATTGCTGATGGCTGCATCATTTCCGATGCGCACATCGAGCGCTCGGTCATCGGCGTGCGCAGCGTCATTAGTACCGGCGCAACGATTCGCAACAGCTACGTAATGGGCGCGGATTTCTACGAAACTGAGCCACCGCAAACAGCGTCAGGGATTCCCGCAATCGGCGTCGGACGAAATTGCGTGATCGACCGCGCAATCATCGATAAGAACGCGCGCATCGCCGACAACGTGGTGATTACGCCAGAAGGCAAGCCGACGAATTTCGACGGCGCGAACTACTTCATCCGCGACGGAATCGTGGTGGTCCCGAAGAACGCGGTGATCCCCGCGGGCTTCTGGATTTAGCCTGCGATTGGCTCGGTTAACGGCGCTGCTGGTTCATTGCGCCGGCTTCGCCTTCCCGCTCCCACTTCTGCTGCTCATTCCACGGGAGCGCGGTTTCCTTTTTGTCGCTCGGATCGCTAATGAAGGCGGTCTGCTTGTTGGAGGCGCAGGAGCCCAGGCCAAGGGCGCCGGCGCCGAGAAGCACCAGGACGGCGAGTTTCCGATTCATCGAACTACGAATTGTTGCCAGCATAGACGACAGTATCTCCGGGTTGCACCTGCACCCCTCGGGCCAAAGTGCTGGTGATGATATCGCCGATGGCCGTCGCCGGTTCAACCGACGAAATGCGTATCTTGCCAATGAACGAGCC
>JBJMWV010000191.1:0-2282 GCA_045809985.1 Chthoniobacterales bacterium
CAAGGCACCTGTTTACGACCGCGGCGGCTTGTCGCTCATCACGAGCAGCTTTCGACGCCCGCCGCCGGAGATTCTCGATCCGCGCATTCACCACGCGAATCTGCTGAACTCGATCCTCGCGAAGATCGAAGCGAATAATGCGGGCGCGGACGATGCGCTCATGCTCGATACGCGGGGTTTCATCGCGGAGACAAACGCGACGCATGTGTTCATCGCGCGGAACGGATGCGTGCTCACGAGCCGCGTCGTCGCGTGTCCTGAAGGCATCACACGCGCGACGGTGCTCGAGATTTGTGCGGCGAATCAGATCGAGTGCGCCGAAAGCGACCTTACAGTGAATGATGTCTACGGCGCCGATGAAATGTTTTGCACCGGCACGATGGGCGAGCTCGCGGGCGTGACGCAGGTAGACGGCAAGACGATCGGCAACGACGAAGTTGGTCCGATGACGAAGCGACTCAGCGCGCTCTATTCCGCGCGCACCGCTCGCGAAGGAACGTCTGTCGTCGATTAGCTACTCAGAGCGCAATGCCTGCGTTGGACTAACGAGCGTCGCGCGTCGCGCCGGAAAGAGGCAGGCGAGCAATGCAGATATGCCCAGCACCGCGACAGTGGCAGTGAGTAGCACCGGGTTAAATGCGGACGTTTGATACAGCTGCGTCGCGATGAGCTTGCCGATACCAACTGCTGCGGCCAGTCCGACGACGAGGCCGAACACAACCGGCGTCATGCCCTGCCTCACGACCAGTCGCAGCACGTCCATCGTTTGCGCGCCCAGAGCCATCCGCACGCCGATTTCGCTCGTGCGTTGTTCGACTGTGTAGGCGACCGCGCCGTAGATTCCCACCGTGGCGAGAAGCAGCGCGACCGCGGCGAAGACGCCGAGCAATGCCATCATCAGCTTCGCCTGGCCGAGCGCCTGTGCCATGACAGCGCTGACGGGCTGCGGTTGGATAAGCGCGAGACCGGGATCGATGCCTTTCAAAGCGGCTTGCACAGACTTCGTGACCGTGTCAGGCGGCAAAGGACTGCGCACGGTGATGGTGACGAAGGGGAAATTCTCCTGCGCGAACGGACGGTAGAATTCCATGTCGTTCTTCTGGTCGAGCCGCGCTGAGCGCACGTCGCCCACCACGCCGACGATCTCGACGGGCACGCTGCCGCTGGTCACGAGCAGCGTCTGGCCAATGGGATCTTCGTTCCCGAAGACAGTCTTCGCGCCAGTGGCGCTGATCACGACCACGTTAGGATGGTCGATCATGTCGCGTTCGTTGAAGTCGCGGCCGGCGAGCAGCGGGATGCCGAGGGTGCGGAACCAGCCGGGTGTGATGTCGTTCGAAGGCGCGCCTTTGCGCTCCGCGACTGGCGGTACGTTGCCATCGCCACGTGCGTAAAGCGTCGCGCCGCCGCCATTGGCGAGCGGAAAGGCGCTGCTGACCGAGGCATCCTGAACCCCCGCCGTAGCGCGCAGCGTGTTGGTCAATTGCTCGGCGAAACGCGCGCGCGCGGCAACGTCGGGATATTGGCCCTGCGGCATCACGGTTAGGCCGATCCAGAGATTGTCGGGTTTAAATCCAGGATCCTGATGACTCAGGCGAACAAAGCTCGCAATGAGCAAGGACGCGCCCGCGAGGAGCGTGACGGAGAGCGCGACCTGCGCGCCGACGAGCAGTTTGCGAAAGCGCTGCTGGCGAACGCTTCCGGCGGTGCCGCGGCCACCTTCTTTGAGCGCATCGACGATGTCACCGCGGGAGCTTTGTAGCGCCGGATATAAACCCATGATGAGCCCCGTCAGCAGCGAAAGCCCGACGGTGAACGCGAGCACCGGAACCGAGATCGCCGTTGCGCTGCCGGTTTCAATCGGGAGGAAGTTGGCCGCGAGGCGCGGAACGAGCGGAACCAACTGCCAGGCGAGCAGCGCCCCCAGAATTCCCGCGAGGAAGCTGAGCAAAACGCTTTCGAAGACGAAGAGGCGAAGAACACTTCCGCGCGTCGCGCCCAGCGCCATGCGGAGTGAAATTTCGCGCCGCCTTCCGCTGAACCTAACGAGTAGTAGGTTCGCCACATTACTGCAGGCGATGAGCAAAACGAACGTCACCGCCGCGAGCAGAATGGCGAAACCCGGCCGCAGATTTTCCGTCACATCTTCCGGCAAAGTCTTCACCACCGTGCCGGATTTCGCGTCGATCTTCTCCGGATATTGCGCGCGGTAACTGTTCTCGAGCGCCTGCATGGCGGCGAATGCCTGCTCTTTGGTCACGCCTGGTTTCAGCCGCCCGACC
>JBJMWV010000192.1:0-1809 GCA_045809985.1 Chthoniobacterales bacterium
GATCGTCACGGGTACGCTGCCCACCGGGCTGAATCCACGCAACAACTTCGAGTCGTTTGTCGTCGGTCCGAACAACGAGATCGCGCACGCCGCGAGTCTAGCGGTCGCGCAATCACCCCCGCGCACTTACAACCCGCTATTCATTTACGGCGGCGTCGGTCTCGGCAAGACGCACCTTATGCAGGCGATCGGTCAATTCGTCTGGTCGAAGAAGAAGACCGCGAAGGTCATGTACCTTTCGAGCGAGGTCTTCATCAACGAATTCATCGATGCCATCCAGCACAGCACGCTGGTGAAATTCCGGAAGCGTTATCGCCAGGCCGATATACTGATGATCGACGACATCCAGTTCCTCGGCGGCAAGGAACGCTCGCAGGAAGAATTCTTCCACACCTTCAACACGCTCTTCGACGGACATAAACAAATCGTGCTCTCGAGCGATCGGCCGGCCTCGGAGATCGCGAACCTCGAGCATCGACTCGTCTCTCGTTTCGAATGGGGACTGACCGCGGAGTTGCAGCCGCCGGATGTCGAAACCCGCACCGCGATCCTGCGCAAGAAAGCGCGCACGCTGCAGATCAAGCTCAGCGACGAGACGTTCAACTTCCTCGCCAATCGCATCCGCACCAACGTGCGCCGACTCGAAGGTGCGCTCATGCGCGTCGCGTCATTTGCTTCACTCAGCGGCAAGGAACTGACGAACGAAGTCACTGAGCATCTGCTCAAGGACATCCTGAACGAAGAAGCGCGGCACGCGGTCACGATCGAGCAGATTCAACGACGCGTGGCCGAGCACTTCGATGTGCGTCTCGCCGACATGACGAGCAAACGTCGCCCGGCGAACATCGCGTTCCCGCGACAGATCGCGATGTATCTCGCGCGTGAACTCACGAAAGCGTCGCTGAATGAAATCGGCGATGCCTTCGGCGGGCGCGATCACGGCACGGTACTGCATGCGTGCAAGCTGGTGAAGAAGCGGATGGTCGAGCAGGACAACATTCGCCAGACAATCTCGTTCATCGACAGCTCACTGAAGCGCTGAGCACGCACGCGTGCGTTTGCTCGATTGCGCATTTTCCCTCGCGCTAACGAGGAGATTGCGGTTGCCGGATAAAAAGCTAAGCCTTACATCATAGCCGTCCGCGCCCTTTGCTCATGAAATTCAGCGTCACGAAAGAGAAGTTGCTCGAAGGTTTGCAGCAGGTGCAAAACGTGGTCAGCACGCGCACGACGTTGCCGATTCTTTCCAATGTTTTGCTGCAAGCTGATGGTGATGAAGTTCACCTGACGACCACTGATCTCGACGTCGGCGTGCGCGGCGGCGTCGAGGCAAAGGTCGAGAAAACAGGCGCGACCACATTGCCGGCGCGCCGCTTGTTCACTATCGTGCGCGAGCTTCCGTCGGCGGAGATTCAGATCGAAGTCGACAACAAAAACGCCGCGTCGATCCGCAGCGGTCAGAGCTTTTTCAAAATCCTCGGTCTGCCCGAAGAGGAGTTCCCGCCGCTGCCGAAATTCGAAGGCGCAAAGAACGTCACGATTCCGCAGAAGGCGTTGCGCGATGGTCTGCGCAAGACCGCGTACGCAATTTCAACCGACGAAACGCGCTACGTGCTGAACGGCGTTTTGTTCAGTCTCAAAGAGAACAAGCTCATGCTCGTCGCGACGGACGGGCGCCGTCTCGCGATGGTCGACATCGAGCTCGAGTTTCCGCGCAGCCACGAAGCGGATATCATCGTGCCGACAAAAGCGGTCACGGAATTGCAGCGGCTGCTGACCGATGACGGCGACGTGAAGGTCAGCTTCGGC
>JBJMWV010000193.1:0-5019 GCA_045809985.1 Chthoniobacterales bacterium
GAGACATGCTCGATCGCGAGCTTGCTCGGCTGGATAGGTTGCAGCTCCTCTTGAACGGAAGAGCCACTGCGGGCGCGCGCCATTTACGGAGTGACTACGAGCTTCGAAGTGTCGGTCGAGCCTTTCAGGAAGCCGGCGTCTTTGCCGTCCTGCACCGCTTTCGTGATGAGCTCCTGCGAGACTTCGTTCGTGAAGTGGATTCGCTGCCACGCGCGCGCGGCTGCCTCAGGTTTGAAGTCGGCTTTCGTTTCTTCCTTCAACTCCGCCAGTAACAAGCGCTGCGCTTCCTCGGGGTTCGCCTGAATCCATTGCGTCAGCTCTGCATTCGCGGCCGCGATCTTCTTCACCATCTCGCGCTGGCCGTTCAGGAACTTCACGCTCGCGACCAGCCACGTCGTGAGGACCTGCGTGTTTTCGAGAAAAATTTTGCCATTAGCTTCCATCTCCAACCGTGTCACCCAAGGCTCGACCGTCCACACTCCCTCGACATCGCCTTTTTGAAACGCCGCGAGCTGATCAGGGTTTTGCGTCGGGAGCACGGTCACGTCGCCGCCGGTTTGCGTGACGTTGAAACCCTGCGCCTTCAACCACGCGCGACACGAGATGTCCTGCGTGTTGCCCATCTGCGGCGTGGCGATGCGGCGCCCGCGAAAATCCGCCGCGGTCTTGATCGGTCCGTCCGGGCTAACGACTAGTGCAGCACCGGCGTTTGCGGCACCGCCAATGACGCGAATCTCGTCACCGTTCGCTTTGAAATGCGCATTCAATGCCGGACCCTGGCCCACGTAAGTAACATCGAGTGAACCGGCGAACATCGCCTCCATCGCCGACGGTCCTGCGTTGTAGGTGAACCATTGGATCTGCACATCCGGTCCGAGCCGCTCCTCGAACCAGCCTTTGCGCTGGCGCGACAACGCATGTGCGATCACACCCTGCGCATGCGTGATGTTAGGAAAATGCCCGAAGCGGATCGTCGTCTTTCCGGATGACGCGCTCTCCTGTTTCGCGCCGCAGCCTGCCAGAAGCAGCACGCCCGCGAGAAGGAGCGAGGGGAATTTGGGTGTAATCATGGCGCAAGAAGAACGAAGTGGAGGCGCGTTACGGATGCGCGTGCCTAACGAATAGCGCGGCGAAATCGCGCTGTCGACCGTGAGCGCGCTGCGCTGCTAATCGTCAGACGCAAGCCGCGGCGTCGGCACAGTTTTTTTTGCCGTGCCGTGTTTGGGCGGATGCGCGTTGCGAGACTTTTTCGCCGCAGTGCTATCAACGCACGCGGGGAAGAGGATGTGGCCGACGCTGGTTGAGGCGGACTGCTGGCGCGTGAAACCGCGCGCGATCGGCTTTGCTGACTGTCTCGCAGTGGCCGTCTTTTTTGTTGGCGGTTTTGATGAATGAGGAGTGGCCGACGTTTTCTGCGGCGCCGTCATCGGCACGTCGGTTCGCTCCTCAGCTTGAGCTGGTGGCGCCACATCAGGGTCACTCGCGTTGGCTGCTTCTCCGACGGGCGGCTCTTCGCTTTCGATCGGTCCCTCAGCAGGCGGCGTGAGCTCAGCGACGATGCGTGGTTGTTCAAGCGCGACTTGCGCGAGATGAATTTCTCGAGTCGGAGACGGCGCGACGAGAGGTTCCTCCGTCCGTTGCGGCTCCGGTGCTGCAGCTGGCGTGGGCATCACTTCAGGCGCCGCGGGATCAGCGACCTCAGCCGCGTTTACTCGCGCGACGAACGCTGCGCCGTCGGACGCCTCGACGGCTGGCGTGAGTAACTCAGGCGTGATTACTTCTGTCGGCGGCGCTTCCGCGACCGCAGTTCCAGGAGCGGAAACTTCGGGAGCGTTCGGAGCGGGATCCTGGACCGGCAGAAGATTCGGCGTCGCAGCTGGCGCGACTGCGATTTTCGAAGGAGCTGTGGTAGTCGCGAGTGTCGGACGACCGCGCTGCGCGAAAACGAGCGCCGCGATTGTGCCGAGCGCGAGCAGGAGAGCAGCAACCGCAACCGGCCTCCAAATTGAGCTTCGCCGCCGGCGCGGGAACGGTTCGATCCACGTCTCGAGCGCGGGCGCAGCTGCGCTTGCCAACCCACTCCTCGCCGCTACGGCTTCAGGTGGCTCAACAACCTCCGCTACTTCCGCGGGCGCGACGGGTCGCTCGAGCTGCCTGAGACAATCATGAATCTGCTGCTGCAACGCGACCGGATCGGAGGGGCGGTCTGCAGGATCTTCCGCGAGCATGCGCGACACCAACTGCCGCACCGGCGCAGGCACATCAGTCGCATCGTGCACTCCGGCGGCGCCGCCGGCGGGCAGTTGCGCTTTAAGCAGAAACCAGAGTGTGCAGCCTAACGAATAGATTTCCGAACGGAACGTGACCGGGCCTTCCTGCACTTGCTCCGGGCTCGCGAAGTCTGTCGGGTTCAGTGCGGTGGAGCCATTGCGGTCCGCAGCGGAAAGCTCCGGCGCCACGCCGAGAAAATTCAGCACGTTGATTCGGGGCCATTTTCCATCCGCGCTGCCTTCACGCAGCAGCATGATATTCCCGGGATGAACGGCGTAATGAATGATGCCGTGCAGGCTGGCCGCGACGAGTGCGCTTACCGCTTGTGACCCGATCTGCAAAACGCGCCGTGGCTCCATCGGTCCGGCGGTCCTGATCCACTCATCAGCTGTAACGCCTTCGAGATAGTCCGTCACATAAACGAGCTGGTCGTCATCGAAACCGAAGTCGCGCAGACGCGGAACGTTGACGTGATCGATCTGCCGCGCGGCGAGCGCTTCGTTTTCAAGTTGTTCGCGCTCGGCTTCGCCATAGTCAGCCGCTGGTTCGATCTGCACCGCAACCGTGCCGTTCGACTCCAGGTCGATCGCTTTAAGTGTATCTTCGTGCGCGTTCTGGCGGATAACGACTGGAATGCCGAACCGGTCGACGCAGATGCGATAACGCCCCAAGTAGGTTCTCGATTCCATAGTGGCCGGGGAGCCTAACGAGTATTCGCATAGGAAATCGAGCCCTAAGTTAGAGGGCAAATCACCCTACCTAACGAATGCACCTAACGAGGAGTGCAGTGGACGGCTATTCGTCCGGCGGAAGTGCGGGCAAAACCGGCAGATCGTCCGGCGGCTCAGCCGGTCGAACTTCAGCACGTCGCCGGTGACGTGCTGAGGAGTTGCGCCGCGCGGGAGTGGCGTTTGGATTCAGGTAAGCGCGCTCGTCAGAAGGCAAACCAAAAACCATTTCGCCTTCCGGAGTTGTGCCGAGGTATTGCGCGCGCACGCGACCTTCAGGCGGCCGGCGATTCGTTGCGACTCGACGCTCAGTCTTTGTCGCACGCCGAGATTCCTTAGCGGTTGCCGCTGGCTTCTCAATCGACCTCTTCTCCTCGTCGACGGCGTCGTCGTTGCGAGCGACGCGTGCCGGAGATCTTGCTCCAGTCGCAGCTCTCTTCGCTGGCTCGTTTCCGTCAGGAGAATTACTCGCATCGGCGACGCTCGCTTCACTCGGGCGAGTAGCTGGCGTTGGCTCTGGTCCTTCTGACGGCGGCGCAGGTTCGGTCACCTGCGGCCGTGATGAATTACTCGCGATGACCGGTGCGGCGCTTTGTTCTCGTGCCGCGGATTCGTTCGCTTGCGCCTGCGACGACTCACTCGTGCTGACTGGCGCCGCGCTGTGTTTTGCTGGCGCGGGTTCGTTCGCTTGCGACCGCGACGAATTACTCGCGATGGCTGGCGCCGCGCTTTGTTCCGGTGGCGCAGATTCGTTCGCTTGTGACCGCGACGCGTGACTCGCTACGACTGGAGGCGCCCTTCGTTCTGGTGCGGCGGAAAGTTTCGACGCCGCGCTGTTCGACGCGAGTTGTGCCGGTTGTTCTTGAGCAGCGCTGCTGTTCTGCGGAGTCGTTGAATCTCCCTCCGCGTTCTCGTCACCGCCCGCGGTCGATGTCAGCACACCGGGAGCTGCGGCCACTTCGGTTCCGTTGCTCTCGTTAGGCTGAATCGGCGCAACGGAAGTTGCTGGAGTCGCTACGGGCGGTTTCGTCGCAGCCGCCGCGGCAACAGAGTCAGGCACGCCCACGGGCACACCGATATCGCGCTGAGCGCTACGCATGTGGAAAACTTGCGGCAGGAGCATCGCGGCAAGACCGGCAAATAAAAGCAGGGCCGCTGCGACCGCGAGCGGTTGCCATGGAAACGGCCGGCGCGGTCGCGGATCGATCATCTCGGTCGGTGCGGCAACCGGCGCGACCGGTGCGGCAACAGGTTTTTTCGGCGGCGGAAGCACGACGCGCTTGTTCTCCACTTCGGCGATGCAGTCTTCGATTTGCTCGTGCAGCACGACCGGATCGCCAGGGCGATCAACTGGATCGGCGGCAAGCATGCGAGAAATCAAGTTCCGCACCGGCGCCGGCACCCGACTCGCGCTCGTCACGGTCGCGGCGCCCTCGGCTGGCGGAACACCGCTGAGCAAAAACCAGAGCGTGCAGCCTAACGAGTAGATCTCCGACGAGAAATTTGCGTTGCCGGTCTCCAGCTGTTCCGGCGCGACGAAGCTGGCTTTGTCCGAAGCGCTCGCGTCAGTGGCGGCCGGACGCGAATAGTTCGGCGCGACTCCGACGAAGTTCATTACCTTGATCAATGGCCATTCGCCCTCCGTGGTCTGGCCAGGCACGATCACGATGTTCGACGGATTCAGCGCGTGATGAAAAATCCCGTGAAACGTCGCGGCGCCGAGCGCCTTCACCACTTGCGAAGCGATGCGCAATGCGGGGCCGATGGGCATCGGTCCGTGCGTCGTCACCCAGTCTTCCGCGCTGACGCCGTCGACCAGTTCGGTCGCGTAGATCAGCTCGTTATCTTCGATGCCGAAGTCGTACAACATCGGCACATTCATCTGCTGTAATTTTTTCGCGCCTTCCGCTTCTTCTGCGAGCATGGACTGCACGGAAATCCGCACAGTGCCGGCCGGGATGATTTCCAGCGCAACCTCGCGGCTCGATTCTGAATCGAACGCTTTGTAGGTCGACGCCGC
>JBJMWV010000194.1:0-2983 GCA_045809985.1 Chthoniobacterales bacterium
CGATCGAGCACACGATCGAGCCGCTACTGCAACGCTTCGCCGCCGCTGCTGCACGACGGAATGCGGTTTGCTAGCCTTCAGCCGCACAAGCGCATGAACAAGAAAGCAATTCTTCTCGCCGGCGGCGCTGGCACCCGTCTTTACCCCCTAACGCAAATCGTCTGCAAGCAGCTGCTGCCCGTCTACGACAAGCCGATGATTTGCTATCCACTTGCGACGCTGATGCTCGGCGGACTGCGCGAGATCCTGATCATATCGACGCCGAAAGACCTTCCGATGCTGCGCGATTTTCTCGGCGACGGTTCGCGGCTCGGAATTCGGATTGGTTATGCCGAGCAAGCGAAGCCAGAGGGAATCGCGCAGGCGTTCCTTATCGGGAGCGAATTTCTTAAGGGCAGCGGCGCCTCGCTCATTCTCGGCGACAACATCTTCTACGGGAAACTCGATTTCTATCGTGCGGCGCTCGCGCATGAGAAAGGCGCACACATCTTCGGTTATCAGGTGCGCGATCCGGAACGCTACGGCGTGGTTGAATTCGGTCCCGACGGGAAAGCTATCAGTCTCGAAGAGAAGCCAACGCATCCGAAGAGTCACTTCGCGATCCCTGGGCTCTACGTTTATGACGAGCGGGTGGTCGATTTCTGCCGTGAGCTGAAACCATCGGCGCGCGGCGAGCTGGAGATCACGGATTTGAACCAGATGTATCTCGATCGAAACGAGCTGCACGTGAAGTTGCTTACCCGCGGCATGGCCTGGCTCGATACCGGCACGCAGACGAGTTTGCTCGAGGCCGGCAACTACATCGCTACGATCGAGCATCGCCAGGGATTGAAGATCGCCTGCCTCGAAGAAGTAGCGTTTCGCGCAGGCTTTATCGACCAGGCGGCGTTCGGTGCCGTCATAGATCGCCTGCCGAAAGGTGATTACCGCGAATATCTCAAGCTCGTGGCCGATGAAGCTAATCCGTCGCTTCGGCCAGTGGGCGGAGAATAGGCGCTTGCGCCGGGAACTCTCGCCGCGCGAGTCCGCCATTCGAGTCTAGAAATTATAAGTTGGCCCGTTGCCTGCTCATTAACGAGGCGAAAGGCACATATGATTCTATCCAAAGCTAACTCAATCGCCGGCACCACTCTCGTCGAATCGGCGATCGCAGCCTGCACCGCCGCGTTGTTCCTCGGTTCGGTATTCGCGATGAATATGACGGCGATGAAGACGATGAAAACCGCTCGAGAGGCATCGTCAGCCAGCCAGGTGTTGCAACAAGGCGTGGAGTCACTGCGCATCGCAAACTGGCACCAAATCACTGATGCCAACTGGCTGCAGGCCGACTCGCGTTCGCCGCTTTCGGGAAATATCGCTGGCAGCGACTCGCTCAAACAAGTGACTGAGACTTTGACGCTGGAACCGTTTGAAGGCACTACCACCGGCATAACCCAGATCGTCCGCTCAGGCGGCACGACTCAGATCGTAAGTAGGAATGATTCGCTGCTCACCGAACGCGCCGTGAAGGTCATCCTGACAGTCGCCTATAACGGCGGCGTTAACAGCCAGCCCACTACCCGGCAGACGGTAGCAGTCGTTGCTCAGGGCGGAGTTGCCAAATGGTAACTCGACTGGTTGAAATCCGACGCTCCTCCTGCGCTGGCTTCAACCTCGCGGAGCTAATGATCTCCACGACCATCTTTGCCATGGTCAGCGGAGCCCTGCTCATGAGTTTCACCGCGCTAAAGAAGAACTACGTCGCAACGACTGATTTCGCGATTAATCACGCTGACCAGATGCGGATCTCTGATTATCTCGCCCTCGATTTTCGGCGCGCAGTTAAAATCGATCCGGCACCAACGGCTAACCAGCCGATTTCAAACGACGTGCAAGCCTTCATTCCGATCTACTACGACGGAGGCGGAGCGTCACTGCTGCCGGCCTTGGATGGTGCTGGAGGGATTTTTTACACCCCGTCCAACATGGCGGGTAAAAAAGTCCGCAGCGGCTCAGGTGTTCCTACCGCCACCTTCGGGCTCGATGGAGAATACTATGTCGACCAAACCGCTTTCACGCTTTACGGCCCGAAGACTAGCGGAACTTGGGGAAACGCCACTCCGCTCAGCGTAAGGGTGCATTACTACCTTCAGGGAGGCACGATTTATCGCCAGGAAGGCACTGCTCCAGCGGTCGCGCTCGCGAACGATGTGCAGGATTTTGTATTCACGACTAAGGATCCGTACGCCAGCGCGAATACGCAAAGAGATGCCGGCAAAGTGCTCGCAACTAAGATCACGTTCAAACCGACCTTTCGCTCTTCTTCTGCCACGATCGACGTCACCGCCACAGCGTTCAGCAACACCACCCTACTGCGGAATACCCACCGCGTTTACTAATGCGTCGTCCAACTTCTAGTTCTAACGGCAGCGCTCTTGTCTGGACGGTCCTTATCGTCTCGATCCTCTCTTTTGCTGCGGCGGAGATGCTACAGATCATTTCGGGCAAGTATCACACCACCTTGCAAACTGCCGTTTGGCAAGAGGCTCTTCTCGCTGCCGAGACCGGCGTAGATTTAGCGATCGTCCAACTAAACAAGTCGCTAGACCCGCAGCCGAATCACGCCTGGGATGGTTGGTCGGGCGCGCCAGTTAATGGCGTTACCGGCTATAAAAAAGAGATTCCGAACTCCGGGCTCGCTGGAACGCCGATGACTGCCGAAGTGAATGTCGACGCACCAGCGCAACTGCTCGATTCGCAGAACAACTGGCAGTATTATCGCATTTTCGCCACCGGCACGATGCCGCTCACCGGCGTTTCCCGGGCGGCCGAGAACGCGCGCGACACCGACCTACGCAAACTTACCTTGCGCTGGGATCGCTATACGGGGAAAGCGGTAGATCAGAATACGCCCGGTGAAGGGCAACGAGTCTCGCGCCGCGTCGAAGCGATCGTCAAACCTAAGTCGGCCTTCGATCAGGCGATTATGTCCGTAGGCGCTCTC
>JBJMWV010000195.1:0-2563 GCA_045809985.1 Chthoniobacterales bacterium
ACTTGATGATAATCGTGCGCATCGAACTCGTCTGAACGCAGCGGACCATCGGCCGGCCGCGAAAGCAGATGCTCGATCGGGCCGATGTAGAGCACCGGCACGCCGACTTTGGAGAATTCAAAATTATCTGCGCGGTAAATGCTGCCTTTCTCCGCGCGCGGATTCGGCGCCAAAGTGCGGTTCTGCGTTTTTGCGGCTTCGGCGAGCATGTCGCTCAAGGTCGTAAAGCCAAAGCTCGTCTCTTCGATGTCGCGCGCTTTTCCCCACACATTCAGCTCATCGATGTTGATATCGGCCAGCGTCTTCTCGAGCGGATACAACGGATGTTCGGCGTAATATTTCGCGCCTAACAAGCCGGCTTCTTCCGCCGTGGTAGACATAAACAACACCGACCGCTTTGCGGGCTTCGGCAGCTTCATATGCGCCTGCGCGAGCTCGAGCACAGCCGCGACTCCGGACGCGTTATCGACTGCGCCGTTGAAGATCTGATCGCCCTGCAGCTCGGCATGTTTGCCAAGGTGATCCCAATGCGCGCTGTAGATGACCCATTCGTCTTTCAGCTTCGGATCGCTGCCGTCGATCCTGCCGACCACGTTGTGCGACTTGAATGAGCGCACCTGCTGTTTCACGTCGAACGTTGCGGTCGCGCCCACGAGTGGCACCGGTCGAAAGTCTTTGCCCAGCGCGGCTTTCTTCAGCGCATCGAAATCCTGGCCGCTGTCCGCGAGCAACTTCTTCGCGACATCCAGCGTGATCCAGGAGCGGACCGTCACCTGGTCCATGTTCTTGTTCGGCCGATCGATCTCGAAGTTCTCCTTCGACCAACTACTCCGCACGACGGTGTAGGGATATGCGGCTGGCTCGGTTTCGTGAATGATTACCGCCGCCGCCGCGCCTTTCTCCGCTGCGATCTCATACTTATAGGTCCAGCGGCCGTAGTAGGTCATGGCGCGGCCGCCGAACATCTTCGGATCGAGCTGCGACGGATTCGCCGGATCAGGAATGGGCGGATCGTTGATCAGCATCAGGATGGTTTTGCCTTTCACATCGACGTCCTTGTAGTCATCCCAGCCGAACTCGGGCGCGACGATGCCGTAGCCGACGAAGACGATTTCGGAATCGTTGACATTGATGTTCTCCTGCAAGCGCGCGGACGAGGCGACGTAGTCATCCGGGAACTTCAGGTCCGTCGGATTTCCGTTAACCGTGAAGTGCGCGGTCGGCTGTGTCGTGATTCCGGCAAGCGGAACCTCCTGTAGGTAAGTGCCGTCGGGATTCCCCGGTTTGAGGCCGAGCGCTTTGAATTGATCGGCGATGTATTTGATCGAGAGCTCTTCGCCTTTCGAACCCGGTGCGCGGCCTTCGTATTCATCCGACGCGAGCACCTTGATGTGCTTCAACAGATCATCGGCAGTGATCGAGTCGAGCGCGGCTTTCGGCGGAAGCGCGGAGTTCTCTGCTGCGAGCGCGCTGGAAGAAAGCAAAGCGACAAGGAGAAGCTTTTTCATACTAAGAGAATTCGTGCGCGAACTGCCGCGCGTCTGTAGACATTGCGCCTGATGCAACCGCTCCTCGAGAAAGCGCTGCTCGCATTCATCCCGCTTTTCGTCGCAATCGAT
The DNA here is from genome assembly GCA_045809985.1 of Chthoniobacterales bacterium. Classification (GTDB taxonomy): domain Bacteria; phylum Verrucomicrobiota; class Verrucomicrobiia; order Chthoniobacterales; family UBA10450; genus JACCTI01. Next base: position 1,620 of record JBJMWV010000195.1, read on the forward strand.
CCGATCGGGTTGATCGCACTCTTTATGGGACTCGCGCCGAACGCGCCACGCGAAGTCCGTCAGCGTCAGGGCTGGCTTGGAATCCTGACCGGCTTCGGCGTCGCGATCGGCTTCATTTTCCTCGGCAAATTCATCTTCTCCGCGCTGGGCATTACCGTCTCTGACTTCCAGGTTGCGGGCGGGTTGATCTTGTTAGGCCTGGCCGGGCGCGAGCTGATCGGTGGTGAAGAACGCGCCCGTTCGCCTAACGAGGAGTTCGGCGTGGTGCCGCTCGGCATGCCGCTGATCGCCGGACCGGCGCTGCTCACTGCGCTTTTGATCCTCATCGATAAAGTGGGCGTCGTTTTCACGATTGCGTCGCTCGTTGTGAATCTCTTGCTCGTTGAAGTTGGCTTTCGATATGCGCGGCGCGTCGAGAAAATCATGGGACGGCAAGGATTGAACGGCGTCTCGAAACTGATCGCGCTTTTGCTAGCCGCGATCGCGATCAGCCTGATACGCCAGGGGTGGCAGGGGACTGCTCGTTAGGCGCTCGCCGGCAGAAAATAATTTCGCTGCTTCGGCGTGATCGGGCGGCCAAGTTTCTCGAGCACGAGCAGCATGTCTTCCCAGACCTTCCGCTTTTCCGCGGGCGCCTGGTTTCGCAAGAGATACGACGGGTGAAACGTGATCATGAGCGGCGTGTCTTGGAATGAATGCCAGTTGCCGCGCAGCTTGCTCATCGTCCCGCGAAAACCGAGCAGTCCTTCCACGGCAGTCGCGCCAAGTGCGACCATCACTTTCGGCTGCACGATTTTGATCTGCTCGATGAGGAAGGGCAGGCAGTTCTTCATCTCCTCCGCCGTTGGTGGTCGATTTCCCGGCGCGCCAGCTGGCATGTCGGGTCGCGACTTGAGGATGTTCGCGATGTAAACCTCGTCGCGACGGAAGCCCATCGTCTCGAT
>JBJMWV010000196.1:0-16065 GCA_045809985.1 Chthoniobacterales bacterium
CAGCGCATAGTTAGAAGAGAAGGTGCAGTTCGTCGCCGTCAAAGCGCCAAGGTTGTAGATCGCACCGCCGGCACGGTCCGTTGAGTTATTGAAAAAAGTGCAGCGCGTTATCTCGAGAGTGTTGCCGCTATCGTTGTAAATCGCACCGCCACCGAGTGCGTTGTACGCCTGGTTGTTCGAAAAGGCGCAGTCTTCCAGCGTGAGCTGCCCTCCTGAGGCGGAAATCGCTCCGCCATTGAAGCCAGGGTCGGGCGAGCTGCCGCGAGTGAAACTTAAGCCTGAGATGGTCACGCTCCCCGCCGCGAAGATGGTGAAATGACGGTAGTTGTTCCCGGCATCAAGGAGCACATTGCGCGCGCCCGGCCCACGTAGAGTTAGTGGGTGACCGATACTAAAGCCGTTCGTTGTTGGCAGAATAACCGTTCCGAAAACATTCGGCGCGAAGTTGATCGTGTTCGTGTCTGACGCGGCATTGCTCAGATTTAACGCCTCGAGCAATGTGCAATCGTCGACCGAGCAGAAGCCGTCGTCGTGGCTCGCGGTGTTGGTGACGGTAAAGGTCGGCCCTGCCTGCGTCGGCCCAACTTCGACCGCTCCGATATCACTTCCATCGCCACCGACGGCATTCGCAACGCCACCGAAGTCGAACGCGCGAATGCTTCCTCGCTGATCGCTGTTGATCGGCTGGCCGATTGCATTCGTACCCCGGCTGCCCTGATCGATGACCGGACTTCCGGGCATCGGAGCCTGGGTCGGGGTCAGTCCGCCATAACTGTCCGCTGGGCGGAGAGCAGGATTGATCGGGCTACCTGTGGTGCCCACCTGATCGTGTGAGCCAGAACTGCCGAAGCCAGTCGCCTGGTTATTGAAGATGCCAATGAAGTTGTATCCGTCGGAAACGAAGGGGCCGAAAACATCATAACTGGTCTCAACGCTTGTTCGGTTGTTACCCGCGATGATCGTGTTCCGGACGTGAGCGGGAGTCGCCGGATCGCACGCCATACCGCCGCCGCGGTTTACCGTCGTGTTACTGGTAATGGTGCTATTGGTGACGGTCAGTGCGCCGTCGTTGTAGATCGCACCGCCGTCGCCGCCAGTGCTCGTCGAGTTGAAGTAGAAGGTGCTGTTGTTGATCCTGGCGGTCGCGCTGTTACGAAGGGCGCCGCCGTAGTAGGCGGTGTTCGTTGCGAAAGTACAGCCGTCGACGAGCAGCGTTCCCGCAGCGTTGTAAATGCCGCCACCGGTAAGGAAGCCGTCATTGTTAAAAAGGATGCAATTCAACACGCTCAGGTTGCCGCCACCGTTGCGGATCCCGCCGCCGTAAAGCGAATCGGAGCCCGGGAATTTGTTGTTTCCGCCTCCGATCTGCAGCCCGGAGATGACAACGTTGCCTCCGGTGATGCGGATGATCCGGAAGTTCGGCGCCCCGGCGCTCCGTAGCACGATGATCTTTTGTCCGCCGCCGTCGATGGTTAAGTCGGAGCCAATCAGCAACTCAGCAGTCGTGAGGGTGATTTTATAGATATGACTGGCTGAATCGTAACCGAGGTCAGTCGTCGGGATTCGAAATATGATCGTGTCGCCCGGCGCCGCATCGAGGATGGCCTTACGCAACGACCCCGCGCCTGAGTCGTTCGTGTTGAAGACGGGGAACAAGCCGGCGTGCGCAACTGACGCCGCGAGAAAAGAAGCGCAGAGAAGTTGCGCCAGGAGCAATCGAGATTTCATAGGCAAACACCTGCCCCCGCTGGTGCAGACGCATGGGCGTTTGCACAACCCGCGCGAAAGAAAGCTAGGTGTCGTGCTACAGAACGCCTAACGAACTCGACGCGCGCTCATCCTTTCAGATGCGCGCATCCTGCGCAAAGCAAAACGCCGGTTGAACTGGAATGGGGGAAATCGAAAGCGGAAGCCGCGGCCCGATCTGCGAGATCACGTGCGAGGCGAAAACAGCTTGGTAACTGACGATGGAAGCCTGATTGTGCGGCCTTATGGGACACAGCCAAGGTAGAAGCAACGTCAAGAAACGCGCCGCGCGCCGGAAGAAGAACGACCGGCTCGCCGCCGCGAAGAAGAGCACTCCGCAGAAGGCGAAATCGACGTCGGCGAAGAAGTAGCGGCGCCTGGCGCGGCGCAGTCGGACGCCTATGCGAAGGAAAGAGGATTCACCGCGGGCCAGAGTGTTGGTCCTGGTGGATGAATCGAACGTCGGTAGCTCGGTGCGCACCGTCGGGCGCGGGCTCGATTGGTTAAAGCTGCGCGACTTTCTCGTCGGCCCGGAGTCCGGACGCGACCTGATCGAGATGGTGGTTTATGCCGGATTGCCGCCAGCCATTCCGCTCTGGCAGGAGGAGCGGGACAAGAAAAACAAGTTCATGCATTGGCTGCGCTCGAATGGCTTCCTCGTCGTGACCAAAGACGGCGCGCCCGCGCAGGAAGGCCATTACAAGGCGAACGTGGATGTGATGATGGCGATCGACACGCTCGAACTTTCCGTCGAGATGAAACCCGATGTGGTCATTCTCGTGACCGGCGATGCGGACTTCGCTTATCTCGCGACGAAACTGCGGCGGCGCGGCATTCGCGTGGAAGTGGCTTCGGTGGCGGAGAACCTCGGCAATGTCTTGAAAGCCGCGGCGAATGCCGTGATCGACCTCGCGCCCTTATTCCGAAGCTTCGAGTTAATGCCAGTGGCGGATGCGCCGGCCTCTTCTCCGGCGAGAAAACGCGCCTGACCGCGGGGAGCTCAAGCGGCCAGTCTTACAACTCGGCAAAATACCTTAGCTGGAGTATGGGCTGAGGAGAGAAGAGCTAAACTGCGGCATGGAAGCGCGCACTGTGGGCACTCTCGCTCCCGCGTTCGCGCCAGCTAGCTAGCTGCACTACCGCCTAGCCGACGCTGACCCGCGCGTCTTCTTCTTCTCTTTCGCGACCGTTAGCTGCTCTCGGGATTCTCGCGGTGGTCGCTCTCTCCGCTCGAAGTATCCGCTGGGTTAGCTGCGATGGCATTGTCCAGTTTTCGCTGTTTCTTCGCTTCTTTCTTCTTCTGCTTCTCCAGCTCTTTTCGGCGCTTTTCTCCTGAGTAATTTGGTTTGGCCACGGATTAGACCTGGATAAAAACGGGCCCGGACTACTTCTTCGGCTTCTGCACTGCTTTGGCGGCTGAAGCGGCGCTCTTCTGTTGCGCGGAGCTGGCGGCTTTCGCTTTTTGCTGCGCCTTTTGTTTCTGATTCGCTTTCGGTGATTTGTCGCCCATGATGCGTCAAGGCTGCGCCCCAAGACCCGCGGTGTCAACGCGGCCGTCCGCGGGTAGCGGAAAGCTGTTCATTCGTGACGATATCGGCTTCGGCGGTCTGTCTCGTGGCGCGCTTTTTAGCTACGCTTCGTATTCTCGCGCGGCGTCAGCTCACGGGCTGCAGAGCGTGGCGAATTCGTCGCTCAGAATCGCGGCTGTTTCCACAGGAGCGCTCAGCTCGTTGAGCGATGACCGCGGACCATTAGCCGAAGCCAAACCGTTACCGGACTGCGATCGTGCCATCGTTGCATCAGCGCTGTTTATTGCTCCATCGAGATTAAAGTCAGAGCGGAAGTTTATTGCGTCGGCAGGTTGGCCGGACTGAGTTCGTGTCATCGTGGCATCGGCTGAGTTCACCACTCGATCGCCGTTTGCATCACCAAGCAGGAATGAAACAGGCACCGACAGATCCGCCGTGTTTACGCCATCGTTCAGCCCAGACAAAGTGACGACTGACGTCTGCACATTGGTCACTCCTGTGAGGGTTACGGTTATCGTTCTTGTTCCGCTTCCGTCCGCGGCTGCGACCATCCCTGCGCCGCTCGTCACACTCGCAGAAGCAAAACTTACCGGACGTCCAAAGGTCCAGACCAGCACATGCTGACCAGCCGGGCCGCCGCTGCGACATTCAACCGCAGGCGCGCCAGTGATTGGCAGGTCAATATCGAAGGTGCCCGCGCTGCCATGCGTCTTGCGCGACTGGACAAAGATCGGCGGGATCGGCGTGGTGCCTGGCGCGGTGCCGAGGAGGAGCGTGGCGCGAAAGCTACTGCCGGGCGTACTCTCGATGGTGCAGTTAATTTGGAGAGTGTTGAAGCGATTCGCGGCGCCGAAGTTCAGCACGTGGTCGCTAAAGAACGCCACGGCATCGTTCAGCGTGTTGAAGGTTTGGCTGAAGCTCACGTCTCCGCCGCTGATGCTCAGCGTCATCCTGGTAAAACCGCTGCCGGTCCATTGCGGATTGAGCAGCGCGATCTTTAGATCCGAGCCGGCGAAGGCAGCTGTGTAGGAAAGGCCCAGCGCCTGCGACGTGTTCGTATCCCCGCCGTCGATCGCAGCCAGAGCGAGCATCGTGCTCGACCCACCAATGTTGAATGCGCTCGTGCTGCGTGGATTGCCCGAGAGAGCGCTCGCCACATCGCTCGGAAGCGGCATACCGGTCGCAAAACTGACCGACTGGGTGCCGTCCTGCTGAATGGTTGGAGCGGCGACCGCCACAGCAGCTCGGCTTTCAGCAGCGGCGGCGCTCGTGTGGACTTCGGTCGCTGCATTGGCTGACAATGAAGTGATCACGCCACCCTGACTTTGCGCCGTGGCCGCAGCGTTGCCGGACGGCGCAGTGCCGGTGGAACGGGCGCGTGCTGAACCAGCGAGGCCGTTCGCTCCGCTCGTTGAACTGCCGCCCGTCCCGCCGGTGGCCGTCGTGATAGCATTCAAGTCGCCGCCGCCGGGATTTGTCGCGCTGAGGGTGCTGGTCGCAGCCCCGCCATTCCCGGCGGCTCCGGTGTCGGACGATCCGCCGTCACCCCCATAAACGCTTTGGACTAACGTGAGGGTTTGCCCCGGAGGAGCCGAACCGTTGACGCCGTTTGCCGCGACGGGACTGCCGCCGTCGCCGCCGCTTGCGCCATCGATGCCGTCGCCGCCCTTGCCGCCGTGCTGCTCGGTCGCCACGGACACACCGCCGCCGCTCGAAGTTGCATTGCCGCTCGCAATGCCTGTGCCGCCGTTGCCTCCATGCTGGTTTGCACCCGCTGCGTCACCACCGTTGCCGCCGCGCGCGACGGCGGCCTCCGCATCGATCAGCCCCGCTCCGGTTGCGTTCACTTTGGCGTTTCCCGTCCCACCCGTCGCGCCGCTACCGACCGCGTGGCCGGAGCTTCCACCACCCTTTCCGCCGACCGCATTTGCCGCAACTCCGAGAAAGCCTTGCAGCGCCGTTCCGGTCGTCTCACTGGTGGCAGCTCCTGCGGCGCCACCCTGGCCACCGTCGCCGGTGAAGTTCCCACCCGCGCCTCCCGTCGCACTATTCGACGAAGCAACGAGAACGCCCCATGTCGCGGTCTGCCCGAAGTCCATAACGACTACTGCGTTTCCGCCGTTTCCAGCAGAATGCGCCCCTGCAGAATCACCGCCCGATCCGCCGGAAGCAGAATTCCCCCCGCTGAATTGCGACACGTTTTTCGTGCGGACGATGCTCGACGACGCGTCACCGCCATTGCCGCCGGTGCTGCCGACCGGGCCGCAGCCGCCGCCGCATCCGGCCGCTGATCCCCCGTTGCCGCCGTATGCTTGCTGGTAAAGGCTAAGACCGAATGCTTCTGGGGTCGATGCATCCGCGGCAAGATTCAGGCTGGATGGCGCGCCAGGACCAGCCGCGCCTCCACTAAAGCCGCGGCCACCATTGCCGCCATACTGGATAGCATGCGCAGAAACGTTGCCGCCGCTGGAAACCGTTTGCGCTGCCGCGCTGCTACTGCCGCCAGCTCCACCAACTCCACCGTCACCACCTGCGCCGCCATATGCCTCGGCGTACCCGTTAATGTCTGTCGCGCCGCTCAGGCTCATAATGCTCGTCCCGGTTCCACCAGGTGCTGCGGTTCCGCTGAAGCTTCCGAAGCCGCCAGGAGTACCGCCGCCTGCACCGCCAGTCGCGATGGTTCTGCCCCACAGCGCGCCACCGCCAGGATTACTTGAAGAAAGTATACTCGAGGCAGGCGCGCCCGCGGCCACCAAGCCTGTGTTGCTGTCAACTGTGCCGCTCGCGCCGCCCTGCGCATCCTGCTCCAGAGAAAGCAGATGTCCCGCGTTCGTTGAGCCGCTGGCGGCATCAGTCACATTCAAAGCGCCGCCGACTCCAGCGTTTGCCCCGTTCACGCCGGCTCCGCCATCCCCGGCGGTGAGTATCAGACGCACGTGCGCATCGCTGCTAAGAGAGGAGCCACTCGCGGACCCCGCCGCCGTGCCGCCATTACCTCCTTGACCGCCTACGCCATCACTGGCTCCGCCGGCTCCGCCATTGCCGAACGCGTCTACATTTACCATTCCGCCGCCAGTCGCGCTCGAGGTACTGGTGGCATTCCCACCGGTCGCCGCGGTACGGCCATTCCCACCCGCAGCACCGCGCGCCCTGGCCAGCGCATCGGCTTCTCCGCTGGGATTATTCACCTGCGCGTTGCCTTGTGCCGCGCCGGCCGCGCCGCCGTTGCCCGTCCACTGAGCGCCGCCGCTCGTTCCGCCAGCGTTGCCACCATTTCCGCCGTAAGCGTCTGCAGTCGCCGAAACGCTAGAACCCGAATTGAAACTGGTCTGCGCTGTCGCACTCCCGCTTCCGCCCGGCCCGCCATTCCCGCCAGGGGATGGCCAATCGCCCGTTCCACCGGCGCCACCATTTCCGCCGAGCGCGGTCGCGGAAGTCTGAGACTCTTGCGCGGTAGCTGCGGCCGAAGCGTTCCCCGCCGGACCTCCATTACCGCCGGGCAGGTGCGAGTTTGGTGGCGCGTTCGATCCCTGCGCACCGTCGCGACAACCACCACACCCCGGTGGCGGATCGACTACATCGGAGTTGCGCAAAGGCCCGCGTCGGCTTTCCCTCGGATCGGCAGCAAGCCCACCGGCGATCAGACCGAGAAAAAGGACGAGCAACAGCGTCTTCATAAGAGTCGACCACGGGGGTCGTACGCTGGTGTCCGCGGCGCCGCGCGTGTTTTTGGCCGCGCCCAGTCACCTCCACCCGCACTAACTGGCCAATAATGTTTCGGCTCTCCGGCCCGTTAAGGTCGCCTTTCGCCGGTTTTTCTGGGTAAACGGTCGTTGGCCGGAGTGATCACGGATTTGGCAGTGTCCGGCTGCAAATAATCGAGTGGACGTGTGAAGAAAAGACTGCCGGGGAGATAGGATGCATCCTCAATCTCAGAGGACACACGATCAAGAAGCACCGCCAGCGCATCTACCGGAAGATCGCGTGGAAAACCGAAATGGCCGCGGCAAACTGGCTGCGGGAGCACAAAGAGGGCGCAATGTCCTTCAAGACCTAGCGCTCCATTTAAGAAGGCAAATTTGAAAGCTGTAAAACCGTTTGTTCTCGGTACGGTGGCGCCGATCAGTGCGCGTCGCGGCCCTGACGTGTTCGGCAATAACAGTGTCTTCTTTAACTTTGCCCCTGGCTTCACGGGGGACATGTTTAGCGATGTGCTGGTGGTCTCAACGAACGCCAGCAGCTTCACCAACATTGGCGACATGGGTGTGGACGGCTCAGGAACCTTCAGCTCTTCGAGCTCTACCGTTTCAAGCCAGCTCGGCTTTTATTCTCCAAGCGGAACGGTTGTAGCGGCGCCAGTGGCAACGCCGGATAGTGGCACGAGCGCGTTGCTCCTCGCGCTGGCTTTGGCCGGGCTGTTCGCTACGCGACGCAGCCTTCGAAACCTGGCGTTGGCTTAGGGAGTAGCTATCTAACAGGGCTAGCCCGATTTCTTTGTTTTTCGGATAGCCAGCAGAGCGCGCGAGTGAAAGCTTGCGCGCTCTTTTGTTTGCTGGCCTAGCCACCTCCTTGAGGAGGTAAGGTTGGCAGTCATACAATTTCCGGTCGCGATTTGTTGCTACTGGACGTGCCTTACCCATCGCGGCGCTTCCTTAGGTATAAGCGTCGTCGCTATCGCGGGAGCTTGGTTCGTCGCGGCTCCGGGTGTGGATTCCAAACGCAATCATCTTGCTGAACTCCGCCGCCGCGGCGATTCGTCAGGAGTGACGCAGACCCGTGTCGAGCTGCAACCAACTCTGGAAGGATCGCTCGTCAGGCTGCGGCCCTTGCGTGAAGACGACTGGGACGCGCTTTTCGCCGTCGCGTCGGATCCGCTGATCTGGGAGCAACATCCGGAGAGCGATCGCTACACGTCGCAGGTCTTCCGCCGCTATTTCCAGGGTGCGCTGGATTCGGGCGGTGCGTTCATTGTCCTCGATGCGAAGACCGGTGAGGTGATCGGCTCGACGCGCTATCACGGCTACGATCCGGAGAAGCGGGAGATCGAGATCGGCTGGACGTTCCTGGCGCGCGCCTACTGGGGCGGCGTTTACAATCGCGAGATGAAGGAGCTGCTGCTTCGGCATGCTTTTCAGTTTGTTGATAGCGTTGTCTTCCTCATCGGCCCGCAGAACATCCGCTCGCAACGCGGAACGGAAAAGATCGGCGCGGTGCGCGATGGCTCGCGGATCAATGCCGATGGGAGCGAAAGCTTCGTCTACCGCCTCACGCGCGAGTGCTGGCAGGCGAGCGATCGTACGAATTCACAGTCGGCATAGCGGCCGCGACTTAGCTACTTTCGCGCTGTCCCGGCGACTCCGCGCGGTAGGCGCGTTGCGCCAAAGGCCAACAACAGCGCAAGGCAGACAAGCGCAGAAGTTCCGGGCTCGGGGACAGCGAAGAGGCGAATACCCTGCGGAGTCTCTAAGGCAAGGTATCGGCCGTCCGGACTTGCCACCAATTCGCCAGTACTGAATTGATCGACTGCTCGCACGCCGTTCAGGTTCTCGCCGATACTAAGTCGAAACAATTCCGCGAAGGTATTCGTGTCGTAGGCGATGATCTGACTCGTGCTTGTGCTCACGCCATAGAAAATGTCACGCACGCCGTCGAAGGCCACGCCGCTATCGATGCCATTGAAGCTGTGGACAAACCCGAAGTTTGGCGCGGTGTCGAGGGAAGCTGCCTGACCAAAGACACGCGTGCCGAGGAGCGAACCGTTGCGATTAACCGCCGCGCTGGCGAAGTCATTGAAAGCGTTGTCTTGCGCGCTAGGTCCGAAGGTGTTGGTCTTCGCGCTGTAGGTAAAAATAGGGCCGCTGGAGATATTGCTTTCCAGGAGGTAAAGCCGGCTGCCGTCTGCGCTTCGCTGGATCTGGGTGTTTTGGCGAACTTGCCCGCTGAAGCCTGAGGACGGCGCGTCGGTCCGCGTGGTAATCGAGTTTGTGCTTGGATCGATCTGATGGAGAGGCACCCAGCCGGAGCCACCAAACTGAGTAGTCGCGAGGGCGAGGCCATTCGAGCCGATCGCCACATCCCACGCGCCTGTTTCGCCAGAGGCGCGGGTGTAGTTAATATTCGTGATCGTGCCGCTGGGCAGATCCACTCGCTGAAATGAGCCCTGGCTAACGCCGGTGCCATTTTGCGCGACGAGGAGGTAGGAGTTGTCGCGCGCGATATCGAGACCGTTCAATGAGCCGCCTAGGTTATAACTCGGACCAAGAGTCTGGGTGGCGAGATTGTAGGAATTAACTATGCCTGTCGAGGTTGTGATGTAGAGGGATTGACCGGCGAAATCGAACACCATGTCGCGCCGGGTCGTGATCGGGATAAGTGTGCCTTGCCCGCGCGCAGGCGCAGGCCAGGCGAAGGCAAGAATGACGGCAACGTGTCGCAGCGGATGAGACGGTTGTTCATAATGGGGGGAGATTGTGAGGGAGAATCTAGAGTTCCACCTGATATCGTGTCGACGTAAAAACCCGCGCGTGTTTATCGCGTCCGGGCGGTTGATGAGAGCAGCGAACGAGCTGATTCATAAAGATGAGTAGGACCGATGCAGACGAAGGCGGCGTGATCGTGACCTGCCCGTCGTGCGGTCAGGTCAATCGCATGCGCTGGGAAGGACTCGGCCGGGCGTTTCGTTGCCCGAAGTGTCAGACGGAATTGCCCGCGCCGAGTGAGCCGATCGAGATCACAAACGATGCGATGTTCACCAGCCTGACGAGCCGTTCTGCTGTGCCGGTGCTGGTCGATTTCTGGGCGCCGTGGTGCGGGCCGTGTCGCATGATCGCGCCGGAGTTCAACAAAGTCGCGGCGGAAGGCGCGGGACAGTGGCTGGTCGCGAAGGTGAATACGGAAGCGCTGCAGAACTTGGCCGCGGGGCTCCGCATCACGGCGATTCCGACGATGGCGCTCTTTATCGGCGGCCGGGAGGTGGCGCGTCAACAAGGGGCGATGCCGGCGCCCCGCATTCGCCAGTTTATCGAAAGCAATGCCGACAATCGGTGAGAAACGGGCTCGCTTTCGCGAGCTGCATCAAAGCGGCTGCTTCGCGATTCCGAATCCATGGGATATCGGCAGCGCGCGCTACCTGCAGCACCTCGGTTTCAACGCGCTCGCCACGACCTCCGCAGGCTTCGCCTTCTCGCAGGGACTGCCGGATGGCGCAGTTGGTCGCGATGCGATGCTGGCTCACGTCCGTGAGTTGGTCGATGCGACTGACCTTCCGATCAACGCCGACTTCGAGAACGCTTACGCGCACGACGCGAACACCGCGGCTGAGAACGTCCGACTCTGCGTCGAAGCGGGCGCGGCCGGTGTTTCACTCGAGGACAACAGCGGGCGAAAGGACAAGCCGCTCTACGAAATCGAGCACGCGACCGAGCGCATCCGCGCTGCGCACGAAGCGATTCACGGGAGCGGCGCGATTCTCGTTGGTCGCGCGGAATGCTTCCTTGTCGGCGTGGACGATATCGACGAAGTGATCCGCCGGCTAACGAGTTATGCAGCCGCCGGCGCCGATTGTCTTTACGCGCCGGGTATCTCATCACGCGAACACATCAAAGCAGTCGTCGAAGCTGTCGCGCCGAAGCCGGTGAACCTGCTGCTCAGCGCGCCGGGTGGACTAACGATGCATGAGGCGGCTGAACTTGGGGTTCGTCGAGTGAGTGTAGGCGGCGCACTTGCGCGTGCGGCTTGGGGCGGCTTTGCGCGAGCAGCGAGAACATTGGCAGAGCAGGGGACCTTCCAAGGTTTCGACGCCGCCATGCCATTTGGCGAGTTGAACAGCTTCCTGCGCGATGACCTGCAGAGGCGAAGCGAGTAGCTAGCTTCTTGGCGCGTTGCGTTTGCGCCACCACCTGCTTCGAATCTTCGGGTATGACCGCATATACGACTCTTGTCCTATGTAAGCCGCAGGATGACATCGGTATTTTGCGCGCGATCAACAACTCGAACGAATACGATGAACACCACTAGAAAAATCGCGACTATTCTGCTCGTCACCGGTCTCATGACCGCGTTCACACAGGCAGCCACAAAGACTCCGGCCACGAACAAAGATGTCCCCGACGCCACCTTGAAGCTGAGCGGAGGAGCCGTCGCCGCCGGCATCGGGTTTAGCTGGGGTGGCGGAACCCTGACCTACAAGGGCAAAGACTACCCTGTTAAAGTAAGCGGTGTGTCATTAGGCAAGGTCGGTATCACCGGCTCTTCCGCTACCGGCGAAATCTACGGACTGAAGAGGCTTGCCGACTTCGACGGTCATTACAATGCCTGGACTGCGGGGTTAACGCTCGCAGGTGGACGCGCGTCGGCCGCGATGAAAAATCAGAACAACGTCCGCGTGTTCCTCAAGACTACTTCGAAAGGTGTGGATGTGACGCTCGCCGCGAACGGCGTCGACATGCGCATCAAGAAGTAAGCGTCCCCCGACTGCGCATTGCAGCGACGGCGGTCGGCTGCGTCTCAAAGCATCGCCTGGTCATAGCTCATGCGGCCAGAGCGCGTTAAGAGCGGAGAATGACTTACCGTTGCTGGGGAATGCGGACGCGGCGCATTACCAGCAACGCCAGCAGAGCTAGAGAGAGTAGAGCCAGCGGGCTTGGTTCGGGAACGATCGCCCAGCTGCCTGCGGACGAACGCGAGCCGGCTCCATAAGACACCATTGCGACGTATTGGACTAAGCCACCGGACGGGCGGTCGCCGAAAATCTCGTCAAGGCCGCTTCCGTTTGCGCTTCCCGTTGTAAAAAGATCCAGCCCCGGAAGTGCGCCGGACAAGCTCCAGGCAATAATCGCGCCGGTGAGGTCGGTCGTAACCCGGCCTCCATCGCCCGCTTGATAAGGGCCGGATTGCAAAGAAAGACCTATGTTCGAAGTCTCGGTTCCCCATGAGGCACTATCCAGAGTGAGGGTGACAGTGAGGTTGTCGGTCAGCCTGAATCCGGGAGTAGTCGGCGCATTCGTTGAGGTGTATAGGCTGCCGATGTAGCTGTAGGTAACTGGACTCGCTTCTAGCTGACTGAATGCGGTCAAACCGACAAGCAAGACAGTCGCGTACAGAAAAGCTGCAGCAGATTTCATAAGGATCTTTAAATGGAAACCAGCCCGCGGATCACACGCTGGGGCATCAGCATTGGGATCAGGCAATTTAGCAGCAGCGGAAGCTTTGATTTGGGTGCATGCTCTCGCGCACGAGGAACATCGCACCACAGTCCGCGCCGGAAGGCTAGGGAAAACGCCGCAGTCTCATTGCCGATCCGTTGAAGCTCCCACGTGGCCCTTTCCAGGTCGAAATCGCCACCGGCTCAACCGCAATCTCAAACTCCGGTGGGGCGAGCGCTTGCCCACGGATCAAGCTACGCGCCGCGACTGATTTCTCTTGAGCGGCAAGTGGCGACCTTCTTACGATCCGGCGCTGCGCGACCGCGATCGCAGACCTGTCGGACAACAACATTATGAGTTCTACTTCACTTCTTTTCTGCTGGGTTGGCGTTGTCTCATCACTCATCGCCGCTCCTGCGGCGATCGCGCAAGACCAGTCAGCACCGCCCACGCTAAAGTCAGTTCTCTTGGAGCAGCTACGAGCTACCCATGATCGGGAAGAATGGTTTGTCCCGGTGAAGATCGCGATTGAAGGGCTGACGCCGGAACAGGCGGCGTGGAAGGACGAGAGTGACAATCACTCCATCGTTCAACTGGTGAATCACCTGATCTTCTGGAACCAGCAGCAGTTGGCCAAATTTAAAGGGGAAAAGCCGGCTGCGTTTAGTGGCGATAATAAGGAGACGTTCGCCGACCTGAATAAGGCGACGTGGGAAGCGAGTGTGAAGCAGCTGGATGAGGTGCTGAGCGCCGGGGAGAAGGCAATTGAAGAAGCGGATGAAGCTAAACTGACAAAGTGGTATTCAACCATCGCGCGGATCAGCACGCATAACGCTTATCACACGGGACAAATCATCTACATTCGTAAGATGAAGGGAAACTGGAACCCAGAGAAAGGCGTGAAGTAGCGGAGTAGCGTCGGCGAGCGCGTCCGCGGACTTATTCTCGAGCAGCTCGTAGGCTCCGGTTCAGCCACCCTAACGAACGTCAATTCCCAGCAGCCGCGATATTCACGTGGGAATAACGCGGCAGACGGGCGATAGTCCCGCTCTATGTCCTTCCGCGCCCTCCAGCTCGCTCCTCAAATCGACAAAGCCATCGAGGAAGCGGGTTACACCGAGCCGACACCAATCCAGGTAGCAGCGATTCCCGAAGTGCTGGCAGGTCACGATGTTATCGGGATTGCGCAGACAGGGACGGGGAAGACGGCCGCGTTTGTTTGGCCAATTCTGACGAGGCTGATGAGCGGCAACACGAATAATCAGCCGCGCGGGATGCGTGCACTCATCGTCGCTCCGACCCGGGAACTTGTCGTGCAGATCGAGGAGAACATCCGGGCTTATGCGCGACATCTGCCACTACGCATGGCGACCATCTTTGGGGGAGTAAGCGAGCGTCCGCAGATCGAAGCGCTTCGTTCCGGTGTCGATCTCGTTGTCGCGACGCCAGGTCGACTGATCGACCTAATGGGACAACGACAGACAAACTTTTCGCGCATTGAATTCCTCGTCCTCGATGAGGCGGATCGCATGCTCGACATGGGTTTCCTTCCGCCGATCCGGCAAATCGTGAAGGCGCTTCCGAGTAAGCGGCAGACGCTGATGTTCTCGGCCACGCTGTCGCGAGAAATTGAGCAGCTAACTCATGAGTTTCAGCGATCACCCAAGACAATCCAGATCGGCCGCCGCGCGAATCCCGCTGAAACAGTCACGCAGTTCGTCTATGAAGTGCGCCCGCATCTCAAGCCCGCTCTTCTGCTGCACATGCTGAAAGATCCGCAGTTCGACACGGTGCTCGTGTTCACGCGAACCAAGCACGGAGCCGATCGGATCGCACGCCGACTGGAAGCGGAGGGAATCAAGACCGGAACGATACATTCGAATCGCTCACAAAATCAGCGGCTGCGCGCGTTGAAAGATTTTAAGTCGGGAGCGGTGCGCGTGCTTGTCGCTACGGACATCGCCGCGCGCGGTATCGACGTCGACAACATCTCGCACGTGGTGAACTACGACTTTCCAATGCACGCGGAGGATTACGTTCATCGGATTGGACGAACGGGTCGGGCACACGCGGTGGGCGATGCGATCAGTTTCATTACGCCGGAAGATCATGGCCCGCTGCGCGCGCTGGAGCGGTTTATCGGTCGCGGGATTGTGAGAAAGAAAGCGGAAGGATTCGATTATGAAGCGGCCGCTGCTCGAGGTGAGGAGCGGGGCAGGGGACAAGCGCGTGCTGTTCGGGCGCCAAAGATCGAGCCGCGTCTGCCGGGAAATAAACCGCAAGGAGGCGGGGAAGCGACGCAGCGGAAAGGCGGACTGCGCCGCGGTTTTTCAGCGACCAATAACCGCCCACCGCGAAGATCCTATCGCAGGCACCGGTAGGGACTCATCATCGAAGCGCCTAATTCCGATCTACGAGCCGAACTCGGCTGTAATGTTAATCTGATCGCCCGTCGCGATCCGCAAATCGTGCAGGCGTAGTTCGCCCAGAGGCAGCGCCATTAATGAAAATGAACGTCCCTCGAGTTTCTCGATGTGTGGCTGCAGAACTCCGCACGCGACGGCGCCGATCGCACCTTCGCCGTTGCAGCTCAAGCCGGACAGTCGCGCATTCAGTTCATCATCGAGATCGAGCTTCGCGGCGATTCGCACGGTGGTGCTGAAGAACATCTTCTTGGCGCGCAGCCGCACTTCCGCATCAAGGCCTCGCTCTCCGCGCGACGCGAGCGTCAACTGCACCTGGTCGATCGTGATGCCCTGTTTTCCCGCCTGATTCCGGGCAACCGCGGACAACGCATTCTCGAGGTCCGTCTTCCTCGCGCTGATTTCGACTTCGCCGCTTTCGGCGCGGTGCACAACGAGGAGGATCTTGTCCTCACCGTCACGCATCTCGTGTAATTGCGCGCCGCTCGCGCGAACCTGCAGATTCACTTCCGCGGGGCCGACCGCAATTTCATTCGCGCTGATCGTGAGCGCATTTACCTCCAGTGCCGCCTTCGTTGTTCCGAGCGTTACCGGCGGTCGCGGCGGATTTGGCCGAAGCTCGGCGCGGTCCAAGTTGACGCGAATCTCGGCGACCCGCGGATAACTCTGATCGCGGACCGAAGCCGGAGCGGTGACTCGCGTGAATAGCCGCTCGAACGTCTCGTTCAGCGCCTGTTGCAACTCGGCCGCGGTCGCCGGCATTCGATTCGTGAAGAGCGGGAACATCAGCAATCCTTCGCGCCTCGCGCACTTTACGGATGCGACGCGGGAAAAAGCCCTTGCAAAACCTGTCTCGACCGCTACTTTGCGCGCTCACTTTTTATGGCGAAGACCTCCTGGATTAACCGCAACGATCGCAAGCGCGCTACCGTGCAAAAGTATGCCGCGCTCCGCGCTGAGCTGAAGGCGAACAAAGACTACGCCGGACTCTCGCAGTTGCCGCGTGATGCGAGCCCGACTCGCGTCGTGAACCGCTGCCAGGTCAGCGGCCGCCGTCGCGCCTTCATTCGCCGCTTCAAAGTTTCGCGCCTCGTTTTCCGCGAGCTCGCTTCCGCTGGGTTGATCCCCGGCGTGACGAAGTCGAGCTGGTAACCCGCACGCTTTCGGGTCGGGTCACGGATGCGCGGGTCGCATCCGCTCCATGAGCATTTTATCGTGAGTATC
>JBJMWV010000197.1:0-5175 GCA_045809985.1 Chthoniobacterales bacterium
CCTTATCGTCGCCGCAGAGGAGGCGGATTGGCTGCTCTGCGACGCTTACAGCCGCTGGCGTTTGTTGCGTAGCAAGCCGCCCATCGAAGTTTTCTCCGACAAGCCGCGCGGGACGATTCTCAGCGAAGGCGCTGGCGCGGTTTTGCTCGAACGCGGCGCGACGAGAATCGTGCTCGATTTCGTCGATGCCGGCTGCAACTTCCGCCGCCAATCCGAGGCCGCGGAATGCCTCAATCAGATTTTGGCGCGTCT
Source organism: Chthoniobacterales bacterium (assembly GCA_045809985.1). Classification (GTDB taxonomy): domain Bacteria; phylum Verrucomicrobiota; class Verrucomicrobiia; order Chthoniobacterales; family UBA10450; genus JACCTI01. The sequence continues at coordinate 253 of JBJMWV010000197.1, forward strand.
TGCTCCAGCGGACGCTGACGTGATTGTCGGCAGCGCGAACGGAACCTTCATCGACGCCGCGGAACGCGCAGCGATCGCGACGCATTGTCCAACGGCACTTCTCTACGCGCCCAAGGTCTCGTTAGGCGAAAGTGTCGGCGCGAGCAGCCTGTGGCAGGTCATCTGCGCGGCGATGGCGTTGCAAACTGGAATCCTTCCCGGCGTTCCAAATCCGACTGCGGCGCAGCGCGCGATTGTCTCCGCGTGCGGCCTGAATCAGCAGGTTGCGGCGCTTACGTTGCGCCTCGCGAACTGAGGCACGCACGACGGAGCAATGAACCCCTTTTACCTTTGCATACCCAACCCGCGGCAGTAGCTTCGGCAGCCCCGATGCGTCGACTCGCGCTCCTCTTTTTTGCCTTGTCCGTGGGGTCGCTTTTTGCGCAAACCGCCGAGAACAAATCGCTCTCCGGACAACCGATGGAGATCACGGCAACCGGCGGCACGAACTACGTCGGCGGCCTCGCCACCGCGCATGAAAACGTCGCGATTCATATCGGCGATACCGACATCTACGCGGATGACGCGACCTACGATCCCGAAACGCACGACGTGAAAGTGATGGGCAACGTGCGCATTTACCGCGCCACCGAGCTCTACGTCGGCGAGTCCGGCACCTACAACACGCAGACCAAGAAGATCGACGCGAGCAATCTCCGCACGCTCAACGCGCCGTTCTACGTCGGAGGCGCCCGGATTTCGAGCATCTCCGAGGACGCGAAGCTGGTGGAGAAAGGCGCCTTCACCACGAGTGACGCGCAGAATCCAGACTTCCAGATTCGCGCGACCACAGTGCGGATTTACGAAGGCGATCGCGTCATTCTCAAGAACGCCACCTTCTACATCGGCCACGTTCCAGTTTTCTACTGGCCCTATCTCTATCAGTCGCTCGATGACGAGAACAGTTTCATGATCTCGCCCGCCTACACGAGCACATGGGGTCCGTCGCTCCTCGGCCGCATAGCATTCCCGATTACCGACGACATCAACGCAACCGCGCGCCTCGATTATCGTTATCGGCGCGGCCCGGCGCTCGGCTTCTCGCCGGAAATTAATTACGGCAAGGACAAGAAGAGCGTCGTCCGCATCAGCACGTACTTCGTTAACGACTACAATCCGACGCTCAACCGCACCTCGCTGCCGCGCGATCAGGTCGATTCCGATAGGTATCGGCTATCGCTCAGGGACCGAACGATCTTCGGCAAGGAGTGGACCGGCTTCGCGACGATCACGAAACTCAGCGACGCATTCATCCTGCAGGATTTTTTCCCGGGCGAATTCCGGCTAGATCCGGCGCCAGACAACATCATCGCGGTCAATCACTGGAACCCGCTCTACTCGTTCACCGGGTTCGCGCGCGGGCAGGTGAACAATTTTTACGAAGTCACTGAGCGCCTGCCGGAGCTCGCGTTCGACGTCACGCGCCATCCGCTTTTCGGAACGGGCATCATGTACGAGAGCGAATCGAGCTTTGATTATCTCCGACGCAATTTTCCGAGCCAGTCCTTCAACAACGATTACGACACAGTTCGCCTCGATTCCTTCCACCAGTTCTCGTATCCAAAGACCTACTTCGGCTGGCTCTCGTTCGTTCCGCGTGCTGGGATTCGCGCGACGTACTACGGAGAAACGCGCGATATCTCGAATGTCGCGATTGTGCCCGATCCGAATCCGCTCGTGCCGGATTTCCTGATCCCGCCGCCGAATCAAGATCAGCCGCTGATCCCCGGCGGCGATCATTTCCGGGTGCTCTTCAACACCGGTGCGGAAGCTTCATTCAAGATCTCGCGGACTTGGGAGGGAGTGCAAAGCCGCGCGCTCGGTCTCGACGGTTTGCGGCACATCATTCAGCCGTTCGTGAATTACTCCTACGTCGCAGGCAACAACATCAATCCGGCCGAGATTCTGCAGTTCGATCGTTACCTTCCTTCGACGCGTCTGCGTCCGATCGACTTCCCGCAATTCAACTCCATCGACACGATCGACAACTGGTCGATCATGCGCGTCGGCGTGCGCAACCGCCTCCAAACCCGCCGCGACGATGTCACGATCAACTGGATCGAGAACGAGACCTACCTCGACATCAATTTCGACAACCCATACGACAAGAGTTCGACGTCGAACCTGTTCAATACTTTCCGCTTCAGCCCTGTGCCATGGGCTGGGATCGGTGTCACTGCGCAGATCCCTTTGCGTTCGAGTGGCTTCACCGAACTCAATACCGATATTCATTTCCAGCCAATCGCTCCCCTCAGCCTGAGCTTCAGTCACCGTTTCCTCAGCAACAATCCGTTCTTTGCCGATAGCAGCCTGTATTACGTCGGCGCCTACTACCGAATTAATGACAACTGGGGGGCGGGCGGCTATGCGCGCTACGAACAGACGACCAATATCCTTGAGGAGCAGCGCTACACCATCTACCGCGACCTCTCGAGTTGGATCGCTTCGGTTGGCGCAATCATCCGCGACAACGGTGGCGTGAAAGAATACGGGGTGATCTTGACCTTCACGCTCAAGGCGCTTCCGAAGGTGAGCCTCGACTTCAACTTCGATCCTGGTGCTCCGCAGGGGTCACCAACGACCGGCCTCCCGTAATAGACTACCGGCATTGCATCTGCTTAGATTCTGCGCCTTGTTCCGGCGCTTGAAGTAGCGGCGGCACGGTGGCTTTTGCTTTTATGGATCTATCGATCATCGGCTCGGGTTATGTCGGTCTTGTCACGGGCGCGTGTTTCGCGGACGTCGGCCACAATGTCATCTGCGTGGACAACGACCCGCGGAAAGTGGAATCGCTCCGCGCGGGCAAAGTTCCAATCTACGAACCCGGGCTTGAGGAAGTCATTCACCGCAACGTTGCCGCGCAACGCCTGCGCTTCACCGGCAGCATCCAGGAAGGCGTTGATAACTCGCAGGTCGTCTTTATTGCGGTGCCCACGCCGCAGGCATCCGACGGTCACGTCGACCTCAGCTTCATCGAAAAGGTCGCGCGCGAAATCGCGCAGGTCCTGACCGGCTACCGCGTCATTGTCGACAAGAGCACCGTCCCGGTGAAGACCGGCGAGAAAGTCGCGGAGTCGATCAAGCGTTACAACAAGCACGGCGCCGAATTCGATGTCGTAAGCAATCCCGAGTTCCTGCGCGAAGGCTGCGCGGTCGCCGATTTGATGAACCCGGATCGCATCGTGATCGGCGCGCAAAGCGAACGCGCGATCGACCTGATGAAGAAGATCTACGAGCCATTCATGGCGCCGATCCTCGTCACGGACATCAACAGCGCCGAGCTGATCAAGCACGCCGCGAACTCGTTCCTCGCCCTCAAGATTTCGTACATCAACGCCGTCTCCGCGATCTGCGAAGCGAGCGGCGCTGACGTCGAAAAAGTCGCGGACGGTATCGGCATGGATCGCCGCATCGGCCGCAATTTCCTCAACGCCGGTATCGGCTACGGCGGCTCATGTTTCCCGAAAGACATCGCTGCATTCATCAAGATCAGCGAGCAACTCGGCGTCCCGTTCAACCTGCTCAAGGAAGTGCAGCGGATTAACGCGTCGCAGAAGGATCGCTTCCTCTCCGCGATTCGCGAAGCGCTCTGGGTTCTCCGCGAAAAACGCATCGCAGTCTGGGGGCTCACCTTCAAACCCGACACCGACGACATCCGTTCATCCGTCGCGATCGACCTTGTCGCGGACATGTTGAAGGAAGGCGCGCACGTCACGGTTTACGATCCGAAGGGAATGGAGAAGGCGCGCGAAATCGAAGCGATCAAAGGCGCGAACTTTGTGAACTCGCCACTCGAAGCCGTCGACGGTGCGGAAGCACTAGTCGTCGCAACGGAATGGTCGGAATTCGGAAACACTGATCTCGCGGCCGTAAAAGAGAAGATGCACACGCCGATGATTTTCGACGGCCGCAATCTCTTCGATCCGCAGACGATGACGACGCTCGGTTTCCACTATCATTCGATCGGACGCCACCGCGTCACGCCGAAGTAACGGGTGTTATGAACGCACGCGCGCTCGCGCTGACCGCGCTGAGTGAATGGCGTCGCGGCAAGCAGTTCGCGGATGCGATCATTCAGCGCCTGCTGAGCGAGAGCAAACTTGCGACACCGGATCGCGGCTTCGCGAACGAGCTCTTCTACGGCGTTCTGCGCAACCTGACTCTGCTCGACTTCTGGATCGGGATTCTGAGACCCGCTGAAGTCGATCCGGCGACGCGCGACTTACTGCGGCTCGGTCTCTACCAGATCGCGATGCTGAAAACGCCGACGCACGCCGCAGTTTTCGAAACCGTCGAACTCGCGCCAAAGCGTGCGCGCGGATTAGTGAACGCGGTGCTTCGATCGGCAGATCGTCGAGCGGCAGACTTGAATGAACTCACCGCGAATCAACCGCTTCACATCCGTGCGTCGCACCCTGAATTTCTAGTTCGCAAATGGACGCGGCAATTCGCCGAAGCAGCAACGGAAGAGCTCTGCTTTTGGAACAATCGACCGGCGCCGGTCTACGTCCGGATCAATCAGTTGAAGACAACCGCCGAAGAATTTCCGAGTTCATCTCTCTTGCCTAACGACAACCGCTTTGCCTCTCTTCCGGAGCCGCGCGCCGCGCTAGAAGCGGGTACTTGCTATGCCCAGGATCCGAGCACGGCGGTCGCGTGTGACTCGTTAGGCGCGAAACCGGATGAGCTGGTACTCGATGCCTGCGCCGCGCCAGGGGGCAAGACGAGCTTCATCGCGCAGATGATGTTGAATCGCGGGACAATCGTCGCCTGCGATCGCGCACCAGATCGGGTTATACTCCTACGCGGAAATCTGCAGCGGCTCGGCGTCGAAAGCGCGCGCGTCGTTCAGCACGACTGGCGCAGCGATACGCTACCGACAGA
>JBJMWV010000198.1:0-6148 GCA_045809985.1 Chthoniobacterales bacterium
ATCGCTCGCGAGCTGGTTGTAGACGTCGACCGCTCGCTTGTAGTTCTCGGGAGCACTGGTGCCGAGTTCATAGAAGATGTCGCCTTTGCCGCAGAGCGCCTCGCGTTTGTCAGCGGGTTTAGCGTCGCCTTTGAGTACTTCGTCGTAAAGCGTGAGGGCTTCGGTTGATTTTCCGAGCGTTCGCTCGATCACAGCCTGCTCGTTGCGCGCCGGCCATTTCAGTTCGCCGTTCCGTTTCACGACCTGATCAAACAAGACGAGCGCGCGATCGAGCGCTGCTTTGCCCATGCTGTTCATGGCCGATTTCGCGGCGAAAAATTCCGCCTTCTCGACGATCGCGCCGTTTGGGTTTTCCTGTGCGAGCAATTCAAACTGCGTCTGCGCGCTCGCGAAATCGTGGCGGCTGTAATGTGTTTCCGCGAGTTTTAGGCGCACATCCGGCGCCAGCGGTGAGTTGCCGTGCTTCTGCAGAAAGTCCGTCGCCCGAAAAATCACGCGCTCCTCGCTCGCGATTGCGCCGGTTCCTTCCAGCCAGACGTTGAGGTAATCCGCGCGCTCAATCGCGGCTGGCGTCGGCTGATTCTCGGCCGCACGCGCGAGATCCTGTCGCGCTTCATCAAGGCCCGGTGGCGCGGAACGGAATGCAAGTTCAGCGAGCGCGACCCAAGCTTCTGAAACGCGCGGGTGTTTCGGATAATCGTGCACGAACTTTTGCAGCGTCTGCGCCGCCGCCTTGTCGTTGCGCGCGGCTTGGACAAGGCCCGCTTCGAGGGCGACGTCGCCGCGAGTCTGTTCATCAGCGCCGCGCGCATTCAGGTCCTGCGCGGCGGATGCGGCCTGCGTTGCGTCGCCAGCGGAGAGCCAGGCGAACGAGGCATTTAGTAGTGCGTCGTCGGCGTCGCGCGATGTCCGATTCTGGGCGACGCGCCAGAACGTTTGCGCCGCGTCCCGGAATTGTCGCCCCTGGTATTCCGCTCGCGCAATCAGGAGATCGATTCGCTCCTGCATCGCAGGCGCTGGCTGGAGCGGTCGCGTCGCTTCGAGAATTGCGCGCGCGCGTTCCGCATCTCCGTCGTGCAAGACGAGTGAGGCGTAATCAATGTACGCGCCCGCGATTTCCGGAATCGTCGGATGTTCGGAGCGCAACTGCTCAAACGCCCCTACCGCCGCGTCCCGGCGATGTAGCCGAAGTTCTGCGCGCGCGAGGTACCACTGAGCGAGTACGCGACGAGGCTGCGTTTGCTCACGTGACCAGCGACCGAGCTCATGACGCGACTGCCGCCGCTCCGCAGCATAGAGTTGATCGAGCTTCGCAAAGACAAACGGCAATGCCGAGTCTTCCGGCCGATGCTCGATGTAATCCTCGAGATAATCGTCGCCGGAATCCGGTGTGCCTCGCTCGAGATGAGCGTCAGCGATTGCACAGAGGCCCGCGAGTAAGACTGCGTGCGTCGCGCCTTTTGGCCGTTTGAGCACCGAAGCGAGCATGTCGATCGCGCGCTGCGAATGTTTCTCGCGCCATTCGATCCGACCGCGCAGCAGCCGGCGCTCTTTGCGTTCGCTGGCGGTTTTAGGAATTGTCGCCTCCACCATGCGCCGCGCCGCGCCGAGGTCGTTCTTCGCCAGGAGGATCTCCGTCGCGTTGAAGCGTGCGCGGATACTCCAGCGCGGATCACTCGTTAGGCCAGCGAACGCCTGGAGCGCCTCATCCGTGCGGCCGAGCGCGCGCAGCGCTTCTGCTTCGCCGAATCGCGCCGCCGGATCATCGGCTTGTTTGTAGAGAGGCAACGCTTCATCCCAGCGTCCGAGTGCGGCTAGTGCTTGTGCGCGGAGGAAGTTTGCTTCGTGCGACTCGTGCAGCAGTGCATCGCTCGCCACTTGCGTTGCTTCCTCCGCCTGGCCGGAGGCGACGAGCGATTCCGCCAATTTCAGAAGTGCAACCCGCCGCGTGTCGTCGGGTAGTTTCGTCGTGAGCAACTCTCGCAGCCTAACGACTGCAACTTGCGGGATCCCGTCTTCGAGCGGCTGAACCGCGCGTGCGAGTTGATCCGGTTCTTCTGCGAATACGCTCGCGCAGACAATCGCGGCAAGGCAGAGCGCGAGCGCCTTCATGCGTTCTGCAGGAGTGGCCGCAGATATTGGCCGGTGTGGCTCGCTGTGATGCGCGCGATCTCTTCCGGCGTTCCTGCACCGACGATTCGGCCGCCCTGCTCGCCGCCTTCCGGTCCCATATCGATGATCCAGTCGGCGCACTTAATCATTTCGACATTGTGTTCGATGATTACCAGCGTGTTACCGGCGTCGCGCAACTTCATCAGCACTTGCAGCAGCTTTTCGATGTCGACGAAATGCAGTCCGGTCGTCGGTTCGTCGAGGATGTAAATGGTGCGGCCGGTTGCGCGTTTGGCGAGTTCGGCCGCAAGCTTCACGCGTTGCGCTTCGCCGCCGGACAACGTCGTGCCGGCTTGGCCGAGCTGGAGATAGCCTAAGCCGACATCGAGCAGCGCAGTTAGCTTGTCGGAAATCGCCGGAACAGGGCGGAAGAAGCGCGCGGCCTCGTCGACCGTGAGATCCAACACATCCGCGATGTTCTTGCCTTTGTAAGTTATCTCGAGCGTCTCGCGATTGTAGCGCTGGCCGTGGCAGACTTCGCATTCGACGTAGACGTCCGGCAGGAAGTGCATCTCGATTTTGATCAAGCCGCCGCCCTCGCAGTTCTCGCAGCGTCCGCCCTTCACATTGAAGCTGAACCGTCCGGCATCGTAGCCGCGCACGCGTGCCATCGGCAGTTGCGCGAAGAGCTCGCGAATCGGAGAGAACGCGCCGGTGTAGGTGATCGGGTTCGAGCGTGGCGTCCGACCAATCGCGCTCTGATCGATTACGATCGCCTTGTCGAGATACTCGAGGCCCGTGAGGCGCTCGTATGCTCCGGGCTTATCTTTTGAGTTGTAGAAATGGCGGAAGAGCGCGCGGCGTAGCGTGTCATCCACGAGCGTCGACTTACCGCTGCCGGAAACGCCGGTCACGCAGGTGAGACAACCGAGCGGGAACCCGGCAGTCACATTCTTCAGGTTGTTCTCGCGCGCGCCTTTCAAGGTGAGCCAACCTTCGGATGCGCCCATCGGCGTGCGCGGTGCAACGCGTCGCTTCGGAATTTCGATGCGCGCGCGGCCCGAAAGGTAATCTGCCGTCGGCGAATTTTTCGCCTGCATGATCTGCTCGAGCGTGCCTTGTGCGACCAACTCGCCACCGCGCGGACCTGCACCTGGGCCGAGATCGAGAATGTGATCCGCCGCGCGGATCGTTTCCTCGTCATGCTCAACTACGATCACGGAATTCCCGAGATCGCGTAGGCGACGCAGCGTCGTGAGGAGCCGCGCGTTGTCGCGTTGGTGCAGCCCGATGCTCGGTTCATCGAGCACGTAGAGAACGCCGGCGAGTCCGGAGCCGATTTGCGTGGCAAGCCGAATGCGTTGCGCTTCGCCGCCGGAAAGAGTGCCGCTCTCGCGGTTTAGCGTGAGATAACCAAGCCCGACCTCGAGCAGAAATTGCAGACGAGATTCGATCTCGCGCAGCACGTCCGTCGTGATGTGTCGCTGCTGCTCGCTCAGCGCGATTTGGCTAACGAATGCTGCCGCGGCTTCGATCGTTAGTTCGGAGAATTCGTGGATGTTCAGCTCGCGACCGTTCTTGTCCTTGATCGTGACGGCGAGGATCTCCGGCTTGAGCCGCGCGCCTTTGCATACGCTGCACGGCACCCGGGTCATGAAGGAGCGGATCCGATTGCGCGTGAACTCGCTCTCCGTCTCCTGATAGAGCCGTTGCATCTGCGGGATGAGCCCTTCAAACGGCCGCTCCACCTTTTCGCTTTTGCCGTTTGAGCCGTAGCTCATCGCGATCGGCTTCCCGCCGGTGCCGTGGATGAGCGCGTCCTTGAAGTCGTTAGGCAAATCTTCGAACGGCAGCATCTCGTCGACCTTGAAATGCTTCACCAGCGCAGTCTGCAGCGTCTTGTAATAAGACTGCATGCGTTTCGTCCCGCGACGCCACGGCACGACCGCGCCTTCCGCGAGCGATTTCGCTTTGTCGGAAATCATCAGATCGGGATCGACGACCTCTTCCGTGCCGAGACCGTGACAGGCTGGGCAGGCGCCGTAGTGGCTGTTGAAGGAGAAATGCTTCGGCGTCAGTTCGCCTAACGAGAAGTCGGTCTCCGCGTTGCCATAGTTTGTCGAATAGCGGAGCGGCTCCCAGTCCTCGCTCGCTGGCGATTGTCGCAGGACAACCAGCTTGTTCCCGCCCCACTTCAGCGCCGTTTCAACCGAATCTGCGAGCCGGGTGCGGATTCCTTCACGAACAACGAGCCGATCCACCACCGCTTCAATCGTGTGCCGTCCCGTCTTCTTCAGCCGGATCGGCTCCGCCTGGCCAAGCTCAAGGATATCGCCGTCAACCCGAACACGCACGAAGCCCTCGCGCTTCACCTTTTCGATAACGTCGCGGAACTCGCCGGTTTCGTTCTGCACCAGCGGCGCGAGCAACATGATCTTGCTCTCGGACTCGTAGGCGAGGATCTGATCAACGATCTGCTGCGGCGTCTGCCGGTGGATCGGCTGCCCGGTCACCGGATCGTGCGGCTGGCCCGCGGCCGAATACAGGACGCGCAGGTAATCGTAAATCTCCGTCGTGGTCGCGATCGTCGAACGCGGATTCGCGCCCGCGCTGCGTTGCTCGATCGCGATCGCCGGAGAAAGGCCCTCGATGAAATCGACATCCGGCTTTTCCATCTTATCGAGGAACTGCCGGGCGTAAGCCGATAGGCTTTCAACGTATCGCCGTTGCCCTTCAGCGTAGAGCGTGTCGAAGGCGAGCGACGACTTTCCGGAGCCGCTTAAGCCTGTAATGACGACCAGCTTTTCGCGTGGAATCTCGACATGGAGATTCTTGAGATTGTGCTGGCGCGCCCCACTTATCTGAATAGTTTCTGCAGCCATCGGAACGACAAACGTCGAACCGTGCAGTTAAGCATCACTGCTTCGTTTTTCCAGCCATCTTGCCGATCATGAGTGACCCAGCGCGTAGCATTTCCCAGGAAGAACTGGTCGTCCTGCAGAAGAAGTTTAGCGAGATCAAGCATTCGATTAACAATGCGCTCGCCGTCATGATGGCGCTTTCCGAGATGTCGCAGCGCCGCCCGGATTATTCTGAGAAACTGGCTAGCACCGTCCTGAGCAAGGCGCCGCAGATTGTCTCGAGCCTGCAGGAATTCACGCAGGCGTTGAACGAGAAAGCCGGTCCGAAGCCGGAAGGCATTCCGACGGGCGCGTAATTTAACGCGTTACGGCGTCGGCTGCGCTGATGCCGACGGAGCAGCCGATACTGCCGGCGCCGGTAAACCGACTGCCTGATCTGCTGGTGCCGGAGGATTCCCCTGGTTGGGATTCGCTTCGCCGCCAGGCGTGGGGTTCGTCACCGTATTAGGCGCACCAACTGCCGGCGAGGCGGAGGCCATCGGAAGCGGCGCCGCGGGCGCGGGTGCCGTTTTCATTAACTCCTGCCGGAGTCCGCTGCTCGCGCCGCTGCGATGCGCGTACAGGATCGAGAGCACGAAGGTCAGGAAGAAGAAAATGCCCGCGAGCCAGCCGGTGAATTTCACCAGCACATTCGTGGTCTGTGCGCCGAAGAGGTTCTCGGTCATGCCGCCGCCGAACGCCGCGCCGAGACCTTCGCTTTTCGGACGCTGCATCAGGATCACCAGGATCATCAGCAGCGAGACGAGGACGTAAACAACGAGCAGGATGTTGAGCAGGATGGCCATCGGGGACGGGGAATATGTCCGAAGCGGGCGATTTGTCCACGGCGCGCTTCACTCTTGCCCGCCGTCGGAATCCTGCTCGTAATCGACAGCAAATGAACGTCGGCGGCCGCCATTTCACCACCATCTGGCTGAAGCCCGGCGAGGAGCGGATCGTGCAGATCATCGACCAACGTTTCCTGCCGCATCGATTCATCATCGAAGACGTCCGTACCACCGAGGAAATGGCGACGGCAATTCGCGAGATGCATGTTCGCGGCGCGGGACTGATTGGTGCGGCCGCGGCGTTTGGGATCTATCTGGCGGCTCTTTCCGGCGAGGACTTGGAGGAAG